>JAFPIE010000199.1 GCA_017388605.1 Acholeplasmatales bacterium
ATAATATTCTTACCATTATCTTTGAATTCGTATTTAAAAAACCATAAGCAACAAATTTATGATCAAAGGTGTATACACTACATACCTTACCATTTTCTATAGTACCCTCAAAATTAATTATTTCATTATTAAAAACCCAAGGATAACCATTTAAAACATTATCCTCTTCATGCTTATTTAATATAACCTTTAGCATTAAACCACTTCCCTTACTTTAGGTATTTACATTGTATAATACCAAGAAACTAAAAGCAAATAAAAACCATGGAATCTAGAAAGAAAAACAATCCAAAAAGGATTGTTACATTTTCTTTTCAACAAAGGCTAAATAATCGAAAGCCTTCTTTGTTAATACCTGTAAATTAAAATGCTCAAGAATGCTTCTATATAATTCTTCTCCACTCTTATTTATACTTCTAGCTAATAGTACCATTTCCTGATATGGAATATCATAAATTAAGCGATCTCCCTCTCTTAATTCAGAAATATCAAATATTCCCTCCTTAGGCCATAAAACAATGTCATATAAATTATCTGTTGTTTTTAAGCCTAATTCCTTAATATCCTCCATAATAATATCTAATGCCTTTTGTGATATTTTAGCCACATTAAAAGCCTCTCTTAGGCGAGCCTTTAATGTATTTAAAGTAACTGGGGCTTCCATATCTACAACATTAAAAATATTTTCCTTTAAATGTTCTAAGGTAGTAGGATTCCCATTATATAGGTCATCTAATGTCATCTTTTTTAAATTGTTAAATCGTTTGTAGCAAGCCATAAGCCATCCTCCATTTGTATTTATTATAATATACATTAAAAGAAAAATAAAGCACCTTAAGCAAGGCTTAAGATGCGTTATCTATTCTTGAATTGAGCTAAGTATAGCTTTTTATATTCTCCATCTAAAAGTAATAATTCTTCGTGTGTACCACGTTCTTTAATTATTCCATCCATAACAACTAAGATTTCATCTGCATTTCTAATGGTAGATAATCTATGAGCAACAACAATTGTTGTTCTACCCTTACATAATTCATCTAGGGATGACTGAATCATGATTTCTGTTGCGTTATCTAAAGCACTTGTTGCCTCATCTAAAATTAATATAGATGGATTCTTTAAAAATACTCTTGCGATAGATAATCTTTGCTTTTGACCACCAGATAATCTTACACCACGTTCTCCAATCTCTGTATCATAGCCATGATCAAGTGAGGTAATATAATCATGAATATTCGCTCTTTTAGCTGCAAGGATTACTTCATCCATAGTAGCATCTAGCTTACCATATAAAATATTATCCTTAATGGAGCCATTAAATAGAAATACATCCTGCTGTACTATACCTATATTTCTTCTTAAGGAATCAAAGGTTATTTCATTGATTGGGATACCATCAATAGAAATATATCCCTCTGTGCATTGGTAAAAGTTTGGAATTAAATGACAAATTGTTGTTTTACCACCACCAGATGGACCAACTAAGGCAATAGTTTTTCCGACATCTAGCTTAAAAGAAACATGGGATAATACTTCCTTTTTCTCCTCTTGGTATTCTATATCATCCTTATAATCCTTATTGTGATATCCAAAGGATACATCGTGGAATTCGATTTCTCCTCTTAGGGTATCATAGGCTTTTGCGTTCTCCTTTGTCTTTTCCTCTTCCTCATCTACAATTTCAACAAATCTTCTAAAGCCAGTTACACCATTTTGGTATTGTTCTACGAAATTAATTAGTGTAGTAAGTGGAGAAATGAATAGGGAAACAGAGACAACAAAGGTTACATATTCTGGGATATCTAGCATACCGTAGGCAGCAAGTATTCCACCACCAACCAATAAGGCAACATTAAATAGGTCTGTAACAAAGGTTGTTGTAGAGGAATATATTCCCATAGCCTTATAGGCATAGGATCTAGATTTTACATATTTCTTATTGCCAACCTCAAATTTTTCTAATTCCTTATCTTGGTTTGTAAATGCCTTAGTTACACGAATACCTGAAATAGAGGATTCTAATGCACCATTAATTTCAGCGACATTCTTTCTTGTTTCCATGAAGGCATCACGCATTCTTTTTCTTACAATTAATGTAATAATTACAAGTAGTGGAACACAGCCTAAAATGACTAAAGCAAAAATCCAATTTAAATAAAATAAATAGGTTAAGGATAATATTAAGGATATACCACAAATAAAGAAATTTTCAGGTCCATGGTGAGCAAGCTCAGAAACATCCATTAAATCATTTGTCATTCTAGACATGATTTTACCTGTTTCATGCTCATCATAATAAGAAAATGGTAATTTTTCTAGCTTCGTAAACATTTCACGTCTCATATCTGCTTGCATCTTAACACCAATGACATGACCATAATATTGCACAAAATATCTAAGTCCCATCCTTATGAAATAGCAAGCGACTAATATAGCACCTAAAATGATAATAAGCGTAATCTTTCTCATTTCCTCTAAGTTAGAATCAGGAACGATATTTCTTAATATCATATTTGTCAAAATAGGATATACCATACCAATGACTGCAATAAGCAAGGATGCGGTCATATCGAGTGTAAACATTCCCTTATAGGGCTTATAATAGCGTATAAATCTTTTTAACATATAACCTCCTTAAAAGACAAGAAATGGTCTGTGAAACACAGGCCATTATTTATCTTCTTTTGCTTCTGGTAAAGCATTTCTGAAATTGATATCCAATTGATTGAATGGAATTTCAATACCATTTTGATCAAATACATTTTTAATTTCTCTTAGCATATAGAATTTTGTATCCCAATAATCCTGGCGTTTACACCAGCATCTTACAAATATATCAACAGAGGAATCACCGTATTCACCAACCTCAGCGAATGGAGCTGGAGTAGCAAAGATTTTTTCGTTGTTGCCACATACCTCTTTCGCAAGTCTTTTTGCAAGCTCTACATCAGCACCATAGCTTATAGACATAACAACATCAACTCTTCTTGTATCCTTTGCAGAGGCATTAACAATAACATTATTGGCTAAAGAGCCATTAGGAATCATAACAACACGATTGTCTGGAGTTGTAATATAGGTATAGAATAATTTAATATCCTCTACTGTACCAGATTCTCCATTCGATGTAATGAAATCACCTAGCTTAAATGGTCGCATTACTATAATAATTACACCACCAGCAAAATTGGATAATGTTCCTTGTAAGGCTAAGGAAATACCTGTACCTATAGCAAGTACTAATGCGGATAAGGATGCAGTTTCAATTCCAACATAGGCGATTAAACCAATCATTACAAGAATTTTAACTGCAATTCTACCAATATTCACTAATACCTTAGATAAGGTAGCATCTGCCTTTTTTCTTGCAAGACGTCTTGCGATTCTTTTAAATATAAAATTAATTAATTTAAATGAAACAAACCAAACAACTATCGCAATTAATAATCGAATACCCTGGTTCATAGACCAATCTAGGATTTTATTCCAAATATCTGCCCAGGTTATTTTAGATAGCTCCTCAACAGCAGTAGCGGATGTAGATGTAGCTACAGCTTCTGTCGTTGTTTCTACTTCCGTTGTTGCCGCTTCAAAAAGCTTTATAAATAAAGGATTCAAAATAACAACCTCCTCATAAAAAACGTACTATTGAATTATAACAACATTTCTAATAATTATCAAATACAAAACACTTTCAAATGTAACAAAGAAAAGAAAAAGGGGATTTTATCCCCCAAAATTACTTAATGATAGTCTTTCCACCCATGTAAGGCTGTAATGCCTTAGGAATATTGATAGAGCCATCCTCATTGTAATTATTTTCAAGTACAGCAATTAATCCTCTTGGTGTAGCTAGTACTGTATTATTTAATGTATGAACTAAATAAGTACCATTCTCACCCTTTGTACGAATCTGTAATCTTCTTGCCTGTGCATCACCTAAGGTAGAGCAAGAGCCAACCTCAAAGTATTTTTTCTGTCTTGGAGACCAAGCCTCAACGTCACAGGATTTTACCTTTAAATCAGCTAAATCACCAGTACAGCACTCAAGTGTACGTACAGGTACATCTAGGCTTCTGAAGAATTCTACTGTATAGCTCCACATTTTATTGTACCATTCCATAGAATCCTCAGGCTTACAAATTACAATCATCTCTTGCTTTTCAAATTGATGTACACGGTAGATTCCTCTTTCCTCAATACCATGAGCACCAACCTCCTTACGGAAGCATGGAGAATAGCTTGTTAGTGTTAAAGGCAAATCAGATTCTTTAATGATTTGTCCTTTAAATCTACCAATCATAGAATGCTCAGATGTACCGATTAGGTATAAATCCTCACCCTCAATCTTATACATCATATTTTCCATTTCAGCAAAGGACATAACACCATTTACAACATCAGAATGAATCATGAATGGTGGAATACAATAAGTAAAGCCCTTATCGATCATAAAATCTCTTGCATAGGATAGCATTGCAGAATGTAATCTTGCGATATCACCAACTAAATAATAGAATCCATTTCCACTCGTTCTTCCTGCAGCATCCTTATCTAATCCATTGAATTTTTGAATGATATCTGCATGATATGGTATTTCATATGGTGGAACTACAGGCTCGCCATATTTTTGGTTTTCTACATTCATAGAATCATCCTTACCTACAGGTACAGATGGATCTACAATATTTGGAATGACAAGCATTCTTTTCCTTAATTCTTCTTCTAATGTAACAATTTCCGGATCAATTTCTGCAATTCTTTCATTGTTCTTAGAAACTAATGCCTTTATTTCATTAGCCTCTTCAATCTTCTTTTCTCTCATTAATTGACCGATTTGCTTAGACAATGTATTTCTTTGTGCCTTTAGGTTTTCACCTTCCACCTTAAGTGCACGAATTTTTGAATCAATATCAATTACTTCATCAACTAAAGGAAGCTTTTGATCTTGGAATTTTTTCTTAATATTTTCTTTTACAACTTCAGGATTTTCTCTAACAAATTTAATATCTAACATATTTCTCCTCTTTTCTCTAAAACGTATGTTTTAGATAAACTAGTGTAATTATATCACATAACTTTAAAATTTCAATAATTCGAAAAGAAAAGACTCCCAAGGGAGTCTAATCATTGCTTTTACAATGGCAAGTTTCATCATTATTACAATTGCAAGCTTTTTCTTTATCTAACTCTTTTTTAATGCTTTTAAACATTCTTTTTGCACCTGTAGTGCTTTTGCAGCAGGAGCATTCACCTGTAGGTAGCTTCTTGACTCTTTTATATACATATATTCCAATAATCAATAAAACGATACCTACAATGACAGATAATATAATAATATCTATTGGTTTCATGAATTCTTAAGTGCTGCCTTTGCATCTCTATATTTATTGAAATAGTGAATACCAAAGCCTAAGCCAACAAAGCCTAATGCCACAATAGCAATTGGCCACCACCATCTTAAGGATACAAATACAATTGCTGCAGTTAAATAGGATACGCCTAGCCAGAATAGAATTGTTGACCAGAATCTCTTCTTCTCAAGCTCACCCTTTGCTGTAGCAACAGCAGCGAAGCATGGGATTGTTGTCATATTAAATACGATATATGCAATTAATGCAGCCCAGCCACCGCTCTCTTCAATTCCTGTATTTTGAATCATCTTTACAGATGCATCAATTCCTTCCTCATCAGAAGAAACTACTAATAAATCCATATATTCCTCTTTTGTTTGTGGTACAGATTCACTACATTGTGCTAATACAGAGAATGTTGCAATTACATTTTCCTTTGCAATTAAGCCTGTTACTGCAGATACACCAAATACCCAACCATTTTCATTTAAATTTTTACCAAATCCAAGTGGAGTAAAGATTGGCTGAATTAATTTACCAATACCAGCTAAAATAGAATCTCCAGTATCTAAATAATCCTTATCTGTAACAATAGCTACATAATCGTTATAAGCTTGCTCATAAATCTTTTCTGCAACAGTATCAAACTTAGCTTGAGTTTCTTCGTCTAATTCACCGCTACCGTATACTTCGAAGAATGCTTCTGCTCCGCCTTCTTCAGCAAAGCCTGCGTCCTCAGTATCAAGTGCAGTAAGCTCATCCTTAAATGCTTGATCCTCAAGCATTGCATCATAGCTTTCTAATAATACATCATTTGGATTTGCTTGTTCAATATATCTCCAATCAAATGTGAAGGATTGTAAAACCCAAATAGCAACAGTAGATACTAAAATAATCGTAAATGCCTTTTGGATATAATGCTTAAGCTTATCCCACAAATGAAGCATTAATGCCTTTCCTTGTGGCATATGATATGTAGGAAGCTCCATAATGAATGGAGCTAAAGGTCCACGCATTGAAGTATGTCTCATAATTAGTGCAGTTACAATCGCAACAACAACGCCAAGAACATACATACTAAATACAATTAGCCATACATGAGGGAAGCCAAATACCTGTGCAATACCACCTGCAATCGCAGTTAATATTGGAAGCTTAGCTCCGCATGAGAAGAATGGAATTACACGAATAGTTGCTGTTCTTTCTCTTTCCTCTGCAAGAGTTCTAGTGTTAATCATTGCAGGTACAGAGCAACCAAAGCCCATAATCATTGGCATGAAGGCTCTACCGGTCAAACCAAATCTTCTAAAAATCTTATCTAGGATGAAGGCAACTCTAGCCATATATCCTGAATCCTCTAAAATAGAGAAGAATAGGAACAATAATAGAATTTGTGGTACAAAGGATAATACACTGAATATACCAGCAAATATACCATCACAAACAAGACCAGTTACCCAGCCTGAGGCTCCCATAGCATTAAAACCATTTCCTATAGCCCCACCTAATGCATCCGTCAAAGAGCCTACAAAATTGGCTAAAATAACACCTGGGGAATTAATTCCCGTTTCGCTCCAGAACAATCCTTCAAACATTGTTCCTTGGAAGGATGGAGCGGTATTTAATGGTACCCAGAATAGATTCTCTGCGAAGGTTAATCTAAAGATTAATAATAGAACAACTAAGAAGATTGGAATACCTAACCATCTATTTGTTAAAATCTTATCGATTTTATCGGATAGGGTTAATTTATCCTTTTCTGCTACCTTACCCTTTTCCTTAACCTTTCCATAATGCTTAGAGATATAAGTATATCTATCGTCTGCAACTACAGCCTCTAAGTCATCCTCAAAGACATCATTCGTATAGGTCTTTTTAAATTCCTCAACAATTTTTACTAAATCTGGATGATTCTTGCATTCAATTTCATCATTTTCCACAAGCTTTACTGCATGAAATAATGGATGCTTAACCTCAAGGCCTACAAATGCAGCCTTACAATCCTGAATTAAATGCTTTAATGTACCACCCTCTAAAACAGTTTTACCAACTCTTGTTTTTAAGCTTTCATTATAAGCCTTATTCATTAATGTTTCGATGTTTGTTCCCTTCATTGCAGAAATAGCAACAACTGGAACACCAATTTCAGCCTCTAATGCTTCCACATTGATAATATCACCATTCTTTTCGATGACATCAATCATATTTAAAGCAATAACAACTGGAATATCCATTTCAATTAACTGTGTAGTAAGATACAAATTTCGCTCTAAATTTGTAGCATCTACAATGTTAATTACACAGCTTGGATTTTCATCTAGAATATAATTTCTAGAAATAACCTCCTCTGGTGTATATGGAGATAAGGAATAAATACCAGGTAAATCTACAATAGCTACTGGTTCAGGGCATTTCTTATAAATACCCTCTCTTTTATCCACGGTTACACCAGGCCAGTTTCCTACGTGTGCTGTTGCACCTGTAAGTGCGTTAAATAATGTGGTTTTACCACAGTTGGGGTTTCCCGCTAATGCAAAACTAATCATTTTCTTCCCCCTCAACATTAACCATTACAAGCTCAGCTTCTTCTTTTCTTAATGTTAATTCATAACCTCTGATTGTGATTTCGATTGGATCTCCTAGTGGGGCTTTCTTTCTTACGAAGAAGGAAGCATTTGGTGTAACGCCCATATCAAATAGCCTTCTTCTTACCTTTCCTTCGCCCGAAACTTTTACGATTGTTCCAGAAGAGCCAACTGCAAGCTCAACTAACTTTTTCATATTTCCTCCTATGCTGCTACACTAACAAAGATCTTTGTAGCAATATTTCTATCTAAGGCAAGTCTACCTTCCTTTATTTTTAGGATAACATTTCCATTTGTATTCGATAGGACTGTAATTCTTTGATTTACAGCAATACCTAAGGATTCAAAATGCTTTTTATCCTTTTCATCTACAGCAATTCTAAGAATTGCAAGCTCCACATTTAGTGGTGCTATAACTAATGGCATAAAACCGCCTCCCCTTCAATTAGTTAAGACTAACTATATTATACATAAGAGAATTCTTTTGTCAATAATGAACTTATTTCTTTTGAAAAGAAAAAGACTCCCGAAGGAGTCAATTTCACTATTTTAAATCTTTGTTCTTGAAAATTAAATATCCAAAACCAATAAATAAAGCACTAAAAGCTACTGTAGATGTCAAATATGGTACTAAATATATTGCGCCCTGTGAAACCGCAGTTAATGTTAATCCAATCGAATATGGATAATCCACATAGGTAAGAATCTTAATTGTGTTAATTGTGCTTTCTTCCATTTCTGGATTTATAAAGCTTGTTGCAATTGTACCTGCAACATAAAACAAATTACCTAGCAATATTGAAAAAATAATACCAGGAGCTACATTATGAAATGCTGATGCAAAGAAAACAATAGAGCAAGCTATGGTTGCATATCCTAATATTTTTAACAAAACACCAACAATGAAATCTCCTATATGCTCTGAATCTAAGCCTGATTTAAAGAATATCAAGGAAACAACAAAGGTTATGATTAAATGAACAAGCATAAATCCTAAATAAAGAATTAATGTTAAAACTGCGTTAGAAAAATAGATTTCACTTCTAGACTTACCAACAATAACCTTATTTCTTAAGGTATTATTATCTTTTCCTAATAAAACAAGTAAAAAGATAATGAGAACTAAACCAAATGTAGAAAAAGGACTTGCAATTAAATCTGTAACAGACAATGCGGAATAGCTATCCCTTAGCGGTGCGCTGCCCTCTGTAACTAAAGAGAATAAACCAAATATTGCTATAGGTATAGTAACAGAAATTGCACCACAAATGATAGATAAAATCATAAACATCTTATCTTTTATAACACGGAAAAAATCCGCTTTTAATAAATTAAGCATTTTCTCTACCTCCCTTAATAATTCTCAAATAATAATCCTCAATGGAGGTAGTTTCTGTATTGATTGCTGTAATAGGTAATCCCTGTAAATGAGATAAAACACTTGAATATTCAATATCCCCTGGAATGATATATCCATTGTTAAATTCTTTAATATTTTCTTTACCTACTAAATCTAATAGAGCATTATAGATTGCCTCTTTATCTGTAGTTTCAATCTTAATATGCTTTTCACATTGATTCTTTAATTCTTCTTCTGTTATTTCTTTAATAAGGTGGCCCTTAGAAATAATTCCATATTTTGTAGCTACTAAGGATAATTCTGTTAGGATATGAGAAGAAATTAAAAATGTTATTCCAAATTCCTTATTTAATTTTAAAATTAAATTTCTTACCTCAACAATACCCTCTGGGTCTAAACCATTTAATGGCTCATCCAAAATTAAGAATTCTGCTTGAGATAAAAGAGCCATCGCAATACCAAGACGCTGTCTCATACCTAAAGAGAAATTGCCTGCAAGCTTATTACTTTCGTATAAATCCCTTAAGCCAACAATATCTAAGGCCCATTGAATTCTTCCTTCATCCTGAATTCCTAAAATCATAGACTGCATACGTAGATTATCTCTCGCATTCATATTTGTATAAATAGATGGAGATTCAACGATTGCGCTAACCTTTTTTCTAGCCTCTAATATATTAGGATCCTTAGCATCTATACCAAATAATTGGTAGCTACCTGCTTCATATTTAATTAATCCAGTTACAACACGAATTACCGTAGTTTTACCACTACCGTTTTCACCAACAAAGCCATAAATATCGCCTCGATTGATGGTCATACTTAAATCATCTAATACCCTATATCCATTATAGGATTTAACGATTCCTTCGGTTTTTAATATAACCTCTTCCATTTTATTCCCCCTTCTCTAGTGGTGCACCATTATTTTCTACACCGCTACTTTCTTCTATTTTATTTTCCTTCTCAAGCTTTTCCTTATCCATTCCCCTGATATAGAAAAAGCCAATAACCACTCCAATTGCGACAATCACAATAACAGTAATTAAATTGATGTACCACTTATGCCATAGGTGATTAAACCAAACACCATAGGCTAAGCTTCCAACAGTTATATATACACAAACAATTGCTAATTCTTTCCAATGGTTAACAAATAGCTTTTTCATTTTAATATCCCTTCTTATCTTCTATAGCCTTATATTCCTCATAAAGCTTTAGGCATTCCTCTCGATCAAGGCAAATGGAAAATTGCTTCTTTTCTTCTTCTGTCCTGTTATAGAATTTATTGTCTCTAAAGCCAATATCCTCTGTATCTATAACATTACATCCAAAATATACCTTATCGAAGTTTGCCCATAAAATAGCACCCATGCACATAGGGCATGGCTCACCAGTTGTATAAATTTCACAACCAGATAAATCAAATGTGCCTAATCTTTTACAAGCATCATGAATAGCCATCATCTCTCCATGACAGGTAGGATCATTGTTTAGGATTACCTGATTGTGGCCACGGCCAACAATCTCTCCATCCTTTACAATAACTGCCCCAAAGGGACCGCCATGTCCATGGTTGATGCCATATCTAGCCTCTTCAATTGCAACAAACATATATTTGTTCAATATATCACTTCCTTCTTTTTATTTTAAAATACCGGATTCATCAATAATGCGAATGATTTCCTGCAATTCTTCTACAGGCTTTACAAGCGCAAAGCGAACATATTTCTTACCTAAAGTGCCAAAGGCAGACCCTGGGGTACAAAGGACGCCTGTCTTTTCTAATAAATCTTCTGCAAACTCTAGGGAATCCTCATATTTATCTGGAATCTTAGCGAACACAAACATTGTGCCCTTGCTTCTATTTACCTTCCATCCTATGGAGGATAGGCCATCACATAAAGTGTTTCTTCTTAATTCGTATTCATGTCTTTGGGCTTCAATAATATTCTTATCCACATCTAATGCTGCAATAGCTGCATATTGTATTGGATAAAACATACCAAAATCATATTGACTTCTTAAGGTATTAAATTTAGATACAATCTCTTCACTACCTAAGAAAAAGGAAATTCTCGCTCCTGTAGTATTATAGGATTTCGATAGGGAATAAAATTCACAGCCCACCTCAAATGCATGAGGTAAGGATAAAAAGGAAAAGGATTCATTATGATCGAATATAATATCAGAATATGCATTATCATTTACTATGATAAATCCATATTTTCTTGCTAATTCGATAATTTCTATATATCTTTCCTTATTTATAACTCCACCGGTTGGATTTGATGGATAAGATATTATAACATATTTTATCTTTTTTAATACACTTGAATCTAATAAATCTAGCCTTGGCATAAAATCATTTTCTTCAAGTAAAGGATAGGTAATAATATTTAATCTTGCAAATTTAGCTGAGGCAGTAAATGCGACATACCCTGGGTCAGGAAGTAAGCAATACTCCCCCGGGTTTGCAAGAAGCATTCCAATATGGCACATACCCTCTTGCGTGCCATTTACGGTCATAATTTGATTTCTATTTAAGGATACATGAAATCTATCCTTATAATGCTTAATGAATCTATCCTTTAAAATATCCATATCATGTAAGGAATATTTTATATTATTGGGATCATCTAATGCCTTCTTCATTGCATTTAATATGGAAGCATCAGGCTTAAAATCTGGTGTACCAACAAATAGGTCATAGACCTTTTTCCCTCTTGCCTCAAGCGCAAGCTTTTTATTATTTAAATTTGCAAAAATACCCTCGCTAAAGGTATCCATTAAATTAGAAAACCTCATAATAATCTCACCTGAATTATAATATACCATTTTTTTAAATGTTTGTAAAAGAAAAAAGCCAAAGCACACTCATGCTTTAGCTTAAAAGCTTAAAAAACTATTTTGTTGGATCAAAGGAATAATAAACATATCCTCCTAATGAATCTGTTGCACGATAAAGGATATCTCCTTTATATTCGCTTAAATAACCATAATGTAATGAAGTATCCATTATATAAAGAGCATCACTCTCATTATAATTTCTATATTCCGTTTCTTTTCCCCCAATAGATGAAATACCGCCATTCTCATTTCTTACTATCTCATCTAAAGAAATCCTTTCTACTGTTGCGGTATGAATACGTTCAACAGATATTACTTCATAAGGAAAAGCAAGTATTGAATATTCCTTTGATTTATCATAAGTCGATTTATCATAAGTTACTATTATAGAATCGCCATGACAATAAAAATTATTTTCAGTGAAATCGCCAAATGCATAAATGGAATAATCGTGGCCAACCCAATAATCAACTGATGGTAAATCTGGAAGTAAATTACCATCCTCATCATAGAAAGCAAACCCGCCATGTAAATACCTATAACAAATTTCATATGTAACAGTTTCAAGAGACCTTTTTGTTGTATTGGTTGTTTCAGTTGTTTGAATGGTATTATTATAATTTATATCACTAGAATTAGAACAAGAACACATAAATAATGAGAAGGTTAAACCTAAAGCACTTAATAAAAACTTCTTCATCTTCGAATGAACCATCCTTTCTTTTCATAATTATTATGTATCGATTATCTACATTTTTATTATATTCCATCATATTAAATATTTAAAGCACTAAGAAAAAAACGGACAAAAGTCAATCTTTTAGCTTTAAAACTTGAAAAACTATTTGGTTGGATCAAAAGAATAATACACATATCCCTCAGATGGATC
>JAFPIE010000200.1 GCA_017388605.1 Acholeplasmatales bacterium
AATCTATTTCTTTTATTCCCATAATAAAAATCATTTTCTCTAGAGATAACCGATGGGAATGAGCCTAGTATTAAGATTTCTGAATTTTCATTAATTATAGGTTGAAATGGATGAGTAATTTTTTCCATAAGCTTACCCTTAAAAAAATAATCCCAATGGGATTACTTTTTACTTTCTTCTTTTTCATCTTTTTGTTTTGCTTCTTTTTCTTCCTTAACATCATCAAAATCATCATTAATTTCTTCAAATGTTTTCTTTAAGTGAAACATATCAAAATAAAGCTTTGGTAGGTTATCTAATAATTCACAAGGAACTAAATAGATAGCAGCTATTCCACCAGTCCCCTTCTCTTGATTAGAGAATAAGCCTCTTGTTTTTGTTAACAAAAAGTTTCTTTTAAATTTATATTCTGTTTTCTCTTCTAAATGCTTTGTATAAAAGCGAATTAAGGAATAGGATAGATTATATGCACTCTTATAGCTTGGATTTGTTACTGTGATAACATAGCACTTATCTTCTATTTTTCCACGCTCACATACGGATTTAAGTGTCTCAAGGGCAATATATAATTTTTGCTCATAATCTATATAATTATTATAATTTGCACTTCTAGGCTTAAATAGACCAAATCCCATTATAATATCTCCTTAATCATATTATCTGTTTCTTTTTTATATTTCATTAATAATATTACACAAGTAGTATCCTTATTCTTCGTAATAAAATCCGCATGAGCTGCAATAAAGGCATTAATTCCCTTCTGCATGGAAGATAATCGATATAATAAACCCTTCTTGCCAAAAGGATCAGCACCTACAAGTACTCTTTCATGCATACGATCATTGATTTCCTTATTGAATTCACTTACATATTCTTGTGTTTCAACCATAATGGCATATTCGTCCTTAATCATTTCTTTTCTTAAGGCTCTTTGTGCTGTATACATCCCTGCAACATCAATTTGAGATAATATTTCCATTAGGGTTCTTACTCTTTCTAATTGCTCATCGCAATCCTCTTCAATAAAGCCAGTTTCTACATTGATACAGGGAACCTTCACACGAATCACCCTTGCAGATGCCATTTTCCAAACGGAAAAATCTCTATATCTCATTAGTACAGGATATACATATTTACCGAATACAGCCTCATAATCCCCCATACCTTGGAATCTCATATCTAGGGAATGATAGGCATTATTATAAACAATTTTTACAAAGCTATAGCCTGTTTCAACATCAGGAAACAAAGTATCATTTCGATCTGTAAATGCAATATCCTTATAATTTTTTGATACGTATTTAAAAAATTCATCTTTCAGTTCCATAATGAAATCTCCAAGTGCATATTTTTTAAACATTATATCACTTTATTTTCGAAAAATAAAGATTTCATAAAAGAATGTCTTTTCAAAGAAAGTATTGTATAATAAATAGAAAAGGAGGGTACCATGAGAAATAAATTAGCAAGAAAATTAATAAAGAATTATCAAGACAGCAATAATGGTAGACCTCCGAAATGTAAATTCTATCCAACCTGCAGTCATTATGCGATGGAGTGCTACGAAAAATTTAATTTCGTGAAGGCAAGTGCATTAACCCTATGGAGGCTCATGAGGTGTAATCCATTACATAAGATGGCCTATGATCCTGTTCCTTTAACCAAGGAAGAAAAGAAAAAGCTAAAGGAAGAAAAGGAAGCCCTTGATAAAGATAAAAGCGCAGAAAGCTAATTCTGCGCCTTTTCTTATGCCTTTTTATCATCATAGGTCTTATGCATTTCTATATCGGCTAAATCAATTAATTGATCTATATTCATAAATGAATTCTTTGTTCCCTTTATGAAGCCTATAGAAACATCGATAGAGAATGTAGAATTCATATTTAAGGAATGAACCTTATTCTCTAATTCTTCTTTTATTTTTTTGATTTCATCTAATTCATAGCCATATCCAAACATAGCAAATTCATCACCCTCATATCTTGAGGTTGTGGTTTTTGAATATTTTTGGCTAGTTTCTAATATGATATAGCCTAATTGCTTTAGTATTTCATCACCCTTAGCTCTACCCATTAATACATTGATGCCCTTTAGATCATCTACATCCATCATAAGTAAGAATAGAGGTGTATCCTCATCAATTAGCTTTACCTTTTCCTTTAAATATTTATCGAAATAGGAGCGGTTATAAAGGCCAGTTAATGTATCTGTAAATACATGATTATCCTGAACCTTAATGAAAACTATAATTGCAGATAATACCATACCTACTTGAATTAAGCTTGCATCAGGAATAAATATTTGAATAATAGATGCAACTACAGGGAAGAATGCAAAGAAAACTAAAGGAATAATTTGTTTTCTTTTATTCTTATCCTTTTCCTTAAATAAGCTATATAAGGTAGCTACTGTAGGTATAAGGATATAGCCCCAGGCAACAATCCAGTGAATCCATATAGCACTACCTCTATGATATATATTGGCATCATCAATTGTAAATATCCATCCTAATAAAGGAGAAAGGGAGGCTATTATTACAAATAGGATAATAGGTATTCCCATAATGTGCCTTACAATATGTCTTTTATCCGAACGGAAGCCTAGCTTTTCTAAGCAGAATATATACCAAAGGTAGGATGCGATTACCGATGAGCTAAAATAGAAGGTATCTACAATATATAGGATTGGCTTAATTGCCTCATTACTTCTTCCCATTAGGGTATAATTTAGCATATCGGATATACAAAAAATTACTGCAGTGAGTAAGAAGAAAAAATAGATTTTTTGATCCTTCGTTACATTTCTTCTTCTTATATCCAAAAACATAATTAAAAATATAATTATGCAACATATATTGGTTTGTATATAGTATAAAAGCATAAAAGATTATTCCTTTTCACCCATACAAGCCTTCCTTAAGGCTTCTTTTTCTATATCTCCATGGAAATAGCCATAAATGGTAAGACCAAATTCAATGGAATAATACATAGATTTTGCGGTAATGAATTTACCATCTACAACAACACCCTTATCTCTTAAATAGGTACCACCAACGATTTGGTCCTCAAAGCCTGGGTGTACGGTATATTTTTTATCCTTAAAATATCCTAGCTTACCTATTAAATGAGGAGCTGCACAAATAGCTGCAACAACCTTATCCCTTTCGATAAAGGTATGAATTAATTCTTCTACGATAGGTACATTAGGCATTATTTTAAAGGAGCCAGGACCTCCAGGTATGATTAATGCATCATATGGATTCGTATCGACTACATCCTCAATTAGGGTATCTACCGTTAAAATATTTCCACATTTTGTTTTCACATTCAATCTACCCATAATAGATGCAGAGGTAACGATATCTCCACCACGCTTTAATACATCTAATGTAGCAATTGCTTCAACGTCTTCAAAATTATCTGCAAACAGCATTAAATATTTCATAATTCACTACTCCTTGTTTTCTCTTGTTTTATAATTATACCTTAAAAAAACGTAGAAAAAAAGAGGCTTTGCCTCTTTATTCTATAGATTATTTATCTAGCTTAATATTATGCTTTTCAAGATAATCGATGCCATATTTTTCAATGACATAATCCATATCCTTATCTCCTCTACCAGATAGATTAACTAAGATAGTTCCTGTCTTCTTTGTTGTTCTTGCAAGACGCATTGCATAAGCAACGGCATGGGCAGATTCGATTGCAGGAATAATACCCTCTAAGCGAGATAATGTGTAGAATGCCTCAAGAGCCTCATCATCGGATACGGTATCATATTTAATTCTACCTAAATCATGTAAGAAGGCATGCTCAGGACCAACGGATGGGTAATCTAGACCTGATGCAACAGAATATACTAAATCTGGTTCACCCTTCTCATCCTTTAGCATTAAGGAATTAAAGCCATGCATAATACCCTCACTACCATAGGTAATGCTTGCTGCGTGATCTCCTCTTCCCTTTCCTCTTCCTAAAGGCTCTACACCCACAATTTCAACTGGGTCGTTTACAAATGGGATGAACATACCTGCAGAATTGGATCCACCACCAACACAAGCACATACTACATCAGGAAGTAAGCCTGTCATTTCCTTAAATTGATCCTTTGCCTCAATTCCAACAACACTTTGGAAATCTCTTACCATAAGTGGGAATGGATGAGGTCCTACAACAGAACCAATACAGTAGATACAATCCTTATATTCTCTTAAATATGCACTAAATGCGGCATCTACAGCCTCCTTTAGGGTTTGCTGTCCATCGGTAACCTCAATAACATTTGCGCCTAAAAGCTTCATTCTACTTACGTTTGGTGCTTGCTTTTTAATATCTACAGCACCCATATAAATATCACATTCA
>JAFPIE010000201.1 GCA_017388605.1 Acholeplasmatales bacterium
AAGAGATTCCCACAGGTTTTAGAAGAAAAAGGAGAGTAAACAAGAGAGGTATATTATGAATTATGTAGATATTGTTAATTTAGTCTTTTCTATAATATTTGGAGTATATGCATTAATGATGCTTCATTTTATCATCTTCGGTATTATAGGTGTATTTGCTTATAAGAAGTATCCTCAAACGGATGTTAAAAACAGATATGGTATTATTATTCCAGCAAGAAATGAGGAGCTTGTTGTAGGTAATTTAATTGAAAGTATCCATAAAACAGATTATCCACAGGATAAGCTTCATATATTCGTTATCGCTCATAACTGTACAGATAAGACAGCAGAGGTTGCAAGAGCTTTAGCAAAGGAAGGCTTTGCTCAGGTTTCTGTTTATGAATATAACAATCCAAATGAATGTACTATGGGTTATGCATTCCGTCATCTATTTAGTCGTATTGAAGAGGATTATGGAACACAAAGCTATGATGGCTTCTTTATTTTCAATGCGGATAATATTGTTGAAAAGAATTATTTCACAAAGATGAATGATGCCTTTGAATATTATGAGCATAAATATGTTGTTGCATCCTTCCGTAATTCAAAGAATTTCGGCTCTAATGTAATTTCAGGCTTATATGGTATGTATTTCTCCTTAGGCTGTGTTTGTGAATTTAGAGGTAGAAATGTTTGTGGATGCTCAACAAGAATTGCAGGCTGTGGCTATGTAATTTCTTCAAAGATTGTTGAAAATGGTTGGCCATATGTAACCTTAACTGAGGACTGGGAGTTCTCTGCGGATCAGGTATTATCCAATAATAAGATTCGTTACTGTGATGAGGCAATCTTCTATGATGAGCAGCCTACAAGCTTTAAGGTAATGTGGCGTCAAAGAGTTCGTTGGTCAAGAGGACATTTACTTGTATTATTATCTCGTGTTGGTGATCTTATTAAGGCCTTATTCAATCCTCATAAGAAGCATAAGATGAGTATTTGGGATATTCTAATGAACTGCTTACCATTCTGTTTAGTTTTAGGATTTATTGGTATTTTACAATATATTCTACTTGCCTTTGCCCCATTATTTGGTATTGATTTTATGAGTGTATTATTAGGAGATTATCAGGCTCATGAATGGTGGTATAATATCCTATTTAATCAGGGTGTTGCTTGGGGTGCAATAAGAAGTGTTGGTGGATCCTATATCGGTATGGTATTACTTGCCGTAATCGTATTTATTGTATGTAGAAAGAGAATTTTCCATGTAAGCTTCGGAATGAAGGTATTAATTTCTCTAGTATGGCCTTTATTCTTAATGCTACAATTCCCAATCGATTTTGTCGCAATGTGCTCTAAGGGCTTAGGATGGAAGGTTATTCCACATGCAGATGCTACAACCATTCATTCTCTAGATGAGAAAAGAAAGAATTAATATTTATGGCTATATCTTGTGGATATAGCCTTTTTTTCTATATTTTGCTATAATGAGAGTGAGGTATATATCATGAACGTTAAAACAATTGAAATTAATGAGGATGTATTTTCGGATAATAATAAAACAGCAGAGGAAACAAGAAGAAAATTAAGGGATAAGGGCTGTTATTTTATGAATATTATGTCATCTCCAGGCTCTGGTAAGACTACCCTTTTAACTAAGCTCATTCCACTACTTATGAAAAAATATAAAATAGGTGAAATGGATGTAGATATTGAATCGGATTTAGATTCGGCTAAGGTGGCAAAAGAAACGGGTATCCAATCCTTACAAATTCATAATGGAGGCTTATGCCATATTGATGCTGATATGACGAAAAGAGCTTTGATGGAATATAATACCGATGGATTAGATTTATTAATTCTAGAAAATATAGGTAATTTAGTTTGTCCTGCAGAATTTGATACAGGTGCACACAAAAATTATATGATTTTATCCATTCCAGAGGGTGATGATAAGCCATTAAAATATCCTCTTATGTTTACAGTATCCGATGTTATTATTTTCTCTAAGATCGATACATTACCTTATTTTAATTTTGATATAAATCTTGCCAAGGAAAGAATTCTATCCTTAAATCCTAAGGCTATATTCTTTACGGTTTCAGCAAAGACTATGGAGGGTATGGATTTACTTATAAATTATATTGATGAAGAAATTAAGAAATTAAAACAAAATAAATTGTAAATCATAAAATAAGACAGGTGTTTAAAATCTGTCTTATTTTATGTTTAATGTACAAAATCTGCTCTTAAGAGTGCTATAATACTATTAAGAATAAGGAGATTTTAACATGAATAAAGATTTTAAAGACGTACGTATAATGGACAATTTTTATCAGTCCTCATCCTTTTTTCCAATGCCTTTAACCCTAATTGGAACCCTAAATGAGGATGGAAGTGGAACAAGCTATGGTGCCTATTCCTTAGTTTTTCCATACTATATTGCCGGTAAGGATTATTATGCAATGCTATTAGAGTGTAGAAATACCTCGAATACAGCTAAGGGTATTTTAAGACATGGTAAATGCACGATTAATTTTATGCCTTTTTCTAAGAAGAATTTTGAGGCTCACGTATTAATGGGATTCCCAGGTGATACTCCCGCTGAGAAAATGAAGAATTTAACAGCCTTCCACCCAGTAAAATCTAAGAGTGAGGAATTAAATCCTAATGAAAAATTCCCATATATTCTAGATGAAGCCATTCAGGTAATGGAATGCACTTGGGTAAGAGAGCTTGATGGGGCTGATAAGGATAAGGTGGAAGAGGAATATAATGGACCATATCATAATTTTAATGGAATCACATCTAAATTTGGTGCTCATTTTATTTTAAAGGTAGACCATATTTTATTAAAGGAAGAATATTATGATGCCTTAGTCAATGGAGTTACGAAAAAGAATTTTGCACCACTTCCAACGAACTGGGGCTATAGAGATTCTAAATACTTCTGGTGTAGTGATTTTGAAAAGCCAATTGCAATTGGTATTCCAGATAGAGAAGTAGATTTATCTAGTGTAAGATATGCTGCTGAAAGATTACAAACGGATGTAAAATTTACGGATGATGCACTTAAGATGCTCGTTAAGGTGCCAAGACCATTCCTAAAGCTTGTTTTACAGGGCTGCGTCAACTGGGCAAACGAGAATAACTGTAAGCTAATTACAGAGCGTGAAATGCAAATCATTAATGATAAGAGAAGTAAAGAAAAGGGAAGAACGAAATAATTTCGATAATACAGTTATATTTTTTAGGCCTACATTGTGTAGGCTTTTCATTTATGATAAAATATTTATAATATTCTATATTATATTTTTTGGAGGTGTCAAAAAATGAAATATAAACAGGCTGAATCCTACTATCAGGATTTTAATACAATTGATGTTAACAGGTTACCAGCAAGAAGCTACTTTATTCCTTTTACGCAGAAGAAGAGTGCTTTATCCATTGATATCAAAAACAAAAGATATGATTCCGATAAGGTCATTTGCTTAAATGGTATTTGGGATTTTGCTTATTATGATAACCCCAATGACCTACCTTTAGAATTTGATACAGATAAAATTAAATTTGATAAGCTCGATGTACCATCCTGCTGGCAATATAATGGCTATGGTAAGCCTATGTATTTAAATGCGAGATATCCATTTAAATTTATGCCACCAAAGATTCCTACAACGGAGCCTGTTGGTAAATATTTTTCCTATGAAACATGGTTTATTCATGCACCTCTTGGAGAATATAATCATTTAGGATTATATCGTACCTTCTTTAAGGCAAGAGAGGATAAAAGATATATTATTTCCTTCTTAGGTGTATGCTCCTGCATAGAGGTATATTTAAATGGTGAATTCGTTGGTTATTCTGAGGAATCTCATATTACAAGTGAATTTGATTTAACCGATAAAATTAAAATGGATAATAATGAGCTTGTATGTATAGTCCATAGATGGTGTACAGGTACTTATTTAGAGTGCCAGGATATGTTTAGAAATAATGGTATCTTTAGAGATGTTCTATTAAGAGTTGAGGATAAATGCGATATTTGGGATATCGATTTTAAATATAAAAAGGATAAAAATGATTTATATACTGCAACGATATTAGTTACTTTATCCGGTAGTGAAAATAAGGATGTTGAGGTATCCTTAACAGGATATGGTATTGAAAAGAATATTATAGGTACAACTGTAGATTCTAAGCTTAGTGTTGAATTTAAGGATTTAAAGGTTCTTGAATGGAATGCAGAAAAGCCTACTACCTATGATTTAATCGTTTCTATTCCAAATTCCTATGTGTATACTAAGGTTGGATTTAAGAATATTAAAATTGATGATTGTATCTATTATTTAAATAATAAGAAAATTAAAATCAAGGGTGTAAATCACCATGATACATCTCCTGTAAATGGCTATACAATGACCTTAGATGAAATTGAACAGGATTTAAAATTATGTAAGGAATATAATGTAAATACGATTCGTACCTCTCATTATCAGCCAGATCCATATTTAATCGAGCTTGCGACAGAATTAGGTATTTATATTGTCGATGAATGTGATTTAGAGACTCATGGATGTAGAACACAGGCTCCTTTCTTTAATTTTAGCTATTTATCGAATAAGAGAAGCTGGATGAAGCATTATCTAGATCGTATAGAAAGACATTATAATAGAGATAAGCTACTTAAAACTCCAATTATTATGTGGAGCTTAGGTAATGAATCTGGAGATGGTGTAAATACATATGCTATGTATGAATGGATTAAAAAGAGAAGTGATATTCCTGTACAATATGAGGGTGCAGTACATGGTAGATATAAGGCTTATGATATTGCATCAGAAATGTATCCTACGGTTGAAAATGTAAGATTAGTAGGAGAAAAAAGAAGTAAAACAAAGAAATTTAATGATAGACCTTACTGGCTATGTGAATATGCGCATGCAATGGGTACAGGCCCAGGTAATTTAGAGGGCTACATGGATGTATTCTATAAATACGATAACATTATGGGTGGTTGTATTTGGGAAATGGTAGACCATGCCGTATTACATGAGGATGGATCCTATACCTATGGTGGAGACCATGGAGAATGGATACATGATTCGAATTTCTGCTGTGATGGTTTATTCTACCCGAATCGTATGCCATCAACAGGTGCCTATATTATGAAGCATGCCTATAGACCACTTCGTATCGATTTAGCCTCTGAGCGTGAATTGAGAATATTTAATACCTTATCCTTTACAAATGCGAAGGCATATCGTATTGATTATGAAATCAATGGCAAGGAATATTCCTTAATTCCTGATGTTCGTCCATTTGGTAAGAGGATTTATCCTTTAGAGGATATAGATATCGAAGGAGATTGCTTCTTAAATGCGAAAATTTATGAAATTAAGACCAATCGATTAGTAGATGAAACACAGCTCATTTTATCTGAAGAAATAAGAAATAAGCCAAAAAAAGCACCACTTCCAGATTGCTTTAGAATTGAGGATGGGGTTCCTAAATTTACATTTATGGGTAGTGAGGTTTCTGTATCAATGCCATATACTATATTGTTTAGAGCAGGTACAGATAACGATAAGGAACGATTCTTCTATAAGACGATGCCAAAGTGGTATGATGAAAAGGAAAAGATTACCTCTGTCTTTGTTGGAAAGGAAAAATGCGTTGTAAAAACATTAATTACTGCAAATAAGAATACCTTTGAGGTAGAAGATGTTTATGAAGGATGCGAGGAGGGTATTTTTGTTACATCCGAAATCAAACCAATAAATGCATCTGGTAATCTGCCAAGATTTGGTAAGGCCTTTAAGTTTGATTCCACATTTGATGATGTCACCTATTATGGTAGAGATAAGGAATCCTATATCGATATGGTAGGTCATTCTAAAATAGCTCTTTGCCATTCACGTGTTTTAGACATGGTTGAAAACAATATTAAGCCCCAGGAATCTGGAAACCGTATGGATACAAGGTATGTAGAGGTATCGAATGGCAAGGTTACCTTCCGCTTTAGTGCTGTGGCTGAGGCATTCAATTTAGGTATTAAGCCATATTCCGATATGGAGCTTACCAAAATGACGCATAGAAGTGATGAGGTAAGAAGTGGTACATACGTTACCATTTCAAAATTCCAAATGGGAATTGGTACAGGCTCCTGTGGACCAAGTACACTAAAGGAGCATTGCTTTAGCGCATCTGAAACCTATAAATTAAAATTTATTATATCTTGGCATAAAAATGAATAAGAAAAAAAGCCGTTTTTCGGCTTTTTTCGCTTTAAAAAGAGATAATTCTCTTTTAAATTGGTGAAGTTTCCTTTATAATATTAACGTTAAGGGAAGTGTGTAATATGGATTTAATGACATCCGTAATCTTAATTATGGTGTTCGTAATTATTTATGTCATCTTAATAGAAATATTTTCAATGTTATTCCGTATTACAGGACTAACGAAAGAGAAAGCTTCATTCCAGGCAATTTCTTTGCTTACCAATTGTGGCTTCACAACTGGTGAAAGTGAGGTTATTACTTCCGATCGCTTAAGAAGAAGAATTGCGATTGCTGCAATGATTTCAGGCTATAGCTTTTCCGTAGTAATTGTATCCCTATTGATCAACGTATTCATGAGGGTATCTACACAAAACCAAGAGGATAATTATAAATGGTTCTTTATCGCCTTTGGTATATTTATCTTACTTTTAATCATTACTCAAATTCCATTTGTAAAAAGATTGTTTGAAAAGCTTATTGGTGCAATCGCACATGTCGTATTAAGAAGAAATGATGGTGAAAATATTATCACATTATTAGATAATTATGGCAAGGATGCCATGGTTGAGGTTTATTTAAATCGTGTACCTGAATTTATGGTAGATACGACCGTTGTTGATAGTAAGATTAAGGATAAATATAAAATTAATATTTTAATGTGTAAGCGTAATGGAAAGGTTTTAGATGTAACAAAGGATACTATATTTAAAAAGAAGGATTCCTTAGTTATCTTTGGTTCATTTTCTGGTATCAAGAATTGCTTCACAAAGAAGGTGAAGGAAACAAAGAAGAATGTCATTGAGCTCATCGAGGAATATGGTGATGAGGCTATGACAGAAATTCAATTAAATCAGCT
Organism: Acholeplasmatales bacterium; assembly: GCA_017388605.1. The sequence goes on from JAFPIE010000201.1 coordinate 7,120, forward strand.
TCCAGAATTCCTTAAGGATAAGGGCTTATACGAAAGTGGATTAAAATTAAATTATAATATTAATTTATTAACGATAAAGCGTAAGGAACAATTCATCCCTATTCAAGCATCTACAATGCTTCAAAAGGGTGATGTCATTGTAGTCTTTGGTCCATACCAAAGAATAAAAGAAGCCTTCGCAAGCAAAAATGAGGATGAAATAGGCAAATAATGCCTATTTTTCTTTTAAAAAAAGCCCCTTAGGGCTTAAATTCTATTAGTTCATTTGGTGCCATATTTCCTAAAAGGTAATTTCCAATACGGGATCTTTTTAATTCGATAACCAAATTAGAGGAAATCTTAACTAATCTTCTAATTTGATGATATATTCCTTCATATAGAATAACTTTGCAGGTATAATCATCTATTTTAAAAACCTTAGCTGGTGTTGTCATTTTACCATCCATAGAATAGGATTTTTTCATAGATTCTATAAATTCGTTTGTAATTTTATATTTTACCTTTACAATATATTCCTTATCTAAAATAGAGGAATCCCCTGTAATTTCATTTAAGAATTTACCATCGTTAGATAAAATCATTAAGCCTTCGCTATCCTTATCTAATCTACCAGCTGGAGATACCTTATGTGGTAAATTGATTTGATGAATATAGCTTCTAGGATCCTTTGAAATCGTGGATAATACACCTCTTGGCTTATAATATAGATAATAATAGAAGGGTATAGCTTGAATTCTTTTTCCATCAATTTCTACGATATCTATATCTTCTATAGTAGAAGTAAATGGGACTTCATCTCCATTTACCGTAATCCTATGATTCTTAACATATTCATTTAATTCTTTTTTTGTTAGCTTAAGACTATTCTTAAGAATGCTATATAATCTCATAGATATTCCTCACATAATTATTTTACCATTTAATTTGAAAATATAGTATAATAGATTTAAAAAGGGACGTGATTTTATGAAGCAATATATAAAGCC
>JAFPIE010000202.1 GCA_017388605.1 Acholeplasmatales bacterium
ATGAGGTTGTAAAGCACTTCTTAGCTATTGATCGTGGCGGAGTGCAGCCTAGTGAGGCTGAGATTCAAGAAACCCTTCGTCAAATGGGTAAAATGAAAAAAGAGGATGAGCTAAATTGTGGTTCTTGTGGATATGATACCTGTAGAGCTAAGGCTATTGCGATTTTACAGGGTAAGGCTGAGATTTCTATGTGTCTTCCATATCTTAAGGAAAAGGCGGAGAATTTTTCAGATACAATCTCTAGAAATACACCAGATGGATTAATTGTACTTAATGAGAATTTAGAGGTACAGCAGGTAAATTCCGCTGCACTTAAAATGCTAAATTTACGTAATCCTGGGGATATATTAGGAGACCAGGTCGTACGTTTATTAGATCCAAATGACTTTATTAAGGTATTATCTATGGGAAGACCAATTCATGATAAGAGAGAATATCTTGCGGAATATGATAAATATGTAGATAAGACGATTGTTTATGATAAGGAATATCATTTACTTTTAGGAATTTTACGTGATGTGACGGAAGAGGAATCCCAGCGTGAGCGTAAGGAGGAAATTAGTCGTCAAACTGTAGAAATTGCAGATAATGTTGTAGATAAGCAAATGCGAATTGTTCAAGAGATTGCATCCCTTCTTGGTGAAACTGCAGCAGAAACAAAAATTGCTCTCACAAAGCTGAAGGAGTCGATTGTTGATGAATAATTTATGTGCAGATATTGGCTGGAAAAGTATTAATCATGAGGGAGAAGAGCTTTGTGGAGATCATGTAGATATTGTTAATCAAGGAGATAATTCCCAGGTTATCGTTTTAGCCGATGGCCTAGGAAGTGGAGTTAAGGCAAGTATTTTATCTACACTTACCTCAAAGATTATTTCTACTATGATGGCAGAGGGATTAAAGCTTGAGGATTGTGTTTCAACGATTGCAGCAACATTACCTATTTGCTCGGTAAGAGGGGTTGCATATTCTACATTTACTATTATTCATATTATAGAAAATAGAACAGTTGAAATTATTCAATATGATAATCCTAAGGTTATATTTTTAAGAGATTTTAATGTTTATGATTATCCTACAAAGGAGCTTAATATTGAAGGAAAAAAGGTTTTAAAATCAATTATTAATCTACAAGAGGATGATTGCTTAATCGCGATGAGTGATGGATGTCCTCATGCAGGTATTGGTCTTGCGTATAATTTTGGGTGGAAGCTTGAGGATATTGCAGATTTTATGCTTTCTCTAGTTGCAGCAGGATATAACGCAAAAACTTTAGCTACTATGCTAGTTGACCAGTGTGATAAGGAATATGGACACCACCCAGGGGATGATGCAACTGCCTGTGTCATCAAGCTAAGAAAAAGAGAACCAGTGAATATTTTATTTGGACCTCCACGTAATCGTGATGACAATGAACGTATGATGTCTTTATTTTTTTCTAAGGAAGGAAAGCATATTATTTGTGGTGGTACAACCTCATCGATTGCCGCAAGATACCTTGGTAAAGAGGTAAAGGCAAGCCTTTCCTTCGAAAGAAGTGATGTTCCTCCAATTGCTGAAATTGAAGGGGTTGATCTAGTA
>JAFPIE010000203.1 GCA_017388605.1 Acholeplasmatales bacterium
GAAGAAGCTTCTAGAGAAGCAAAAGGAAGGTAAAAAGAAGATGAAGGCCATTGGTACAGTAGAAGTACCACAGGAGGCATTCTTAGCGATTTTATCTACCGATGAGGATAAATAATATGATTGAATTTGATTTAGATTATTTTAAAGAAATTGCAAGAGAAGTATTTTTATGTGATTCTCCAACAGGATTTACACATCATGTAATTGAATTAATTAAGAAGAAAATTGATGCCTTTGGATATAAAACAAAGGTGTTAAATAATGGTGCTTTAGAGGTATCTATCGATGGTGTTGATACTTCAAAGGTTGTTGCCACAAGTGCCCATGTCGATACCCTAGGCTTAATGGTAAGAAGCATTAAAGCAAGTGGTACCCTAGCTCTAACAAAGCTTGGAGGTCCTATTACTCCAACACTAGATAGTGAATATTGTAAGATTTATACAAGAGATGGAAAAATATATAAGGGTACTATTTTATCTACATCTCCTGCAACACATGTATATCCTGATGCGAATACAAAGCCAAGAGATATCGATAATTTAGAGGTTAGAATTGATGAGCTCGTTCATTCTAAGGAGGATGTAGCAAAGCTTGGAATTGAAAATGGCGATATCGTATGCTACGACCCTAAATTTGAAATTACAGATTCAGACTTTTTAAAGACTAGATTCATAGATGATAAAGCCTCTGCCGCTATATTATTAATGCTATTAAAATATGCAAGTAGCCATAATTTAAAATTCAAATATAATACAAAGATTTATTTTGTAGTATATGAAGAGGTAGGACATGGTGCATCTATGGTAGATAAAGAAATTTCTGAATTTGTTACCCTAGATATGGGCTGTGTTGGTCTTGATCTTGCTGGAAACGAAGAAGCTGTTTCCATTTGTGCTAAGGATTCTGGTGGTCCATATGATTATGAATTAACCTCAAGATTAATCCATCTTGCAAAGGAAAATAATTTAAATTACACGGTTGACATTTTCCCGTTCTATGGAAGTGATATTGGGGCTGCCTCTAGAGCGGGTGTAGATTTTAAGGGTGCTTTAATTGGTACTGGCGTATCTGCGAGCCATGGTATGGAAAGAACCCATATTAAAGGTATTGAAAATACATTAAAGCTAATTTATTTATATTTAATTGCTGAATAGTATTCTATATAAATATATAGAAGTACCAATATTCACTTGAAAACGCTTGCAAAAGTATTCTCGTTATGCTACAATAACACTCGGAATGTATCAAACCAAAGGAGAAGTTTATGGAATTTAAGAATACAAAATATTTAAAAAATGCCGAGGTTGAATTAAGACTTCGTGAGGCAGTTGAGTCCGTAGAAAAGTTTGGTGGAGTACCAGTTTATTATTTTGACATTTTAAATTGTGATGGAGATAAGGTTGGTACTTGTGAGCTTAGAGTAGGACATAATGATGAATTATATTATTATGGAAATATTTTATGTGAAATAGAGCCAAGATATCAGGGAAGACATTTTGCATTTAAGGCAACAAGATTATTGCTATTACTAGCAAAGGATCATAATATGGGTTATATTTCTGTAACCTGTGCTAAGGATAATGTAAAGATTAAATCTACTTGTAATATGCTTGGAATGAAGCTACTTGAGGAATGTGATCTTCCTTTAGACCATCCAATTCGTAGTATTGGTGGCAAGGATGCTGCAATTTATGTATTAGATTTATAAGATTAAGGGGATTTTTCCCCTTTTTTCTTGCATTAATAACAAAATGGTTTTATAATATTTGCTGTCATATTGAGGGGAGCCTTTGGCTGAGAGGAATTTATATTCGACCCTTGACCTGATCTAGGTAATGCTAGCGTAGGGAATAATGTGAAGGTATTTTTTAAATATGCTTATTATTATCCTTTTAGCAATGTCCTAGTGGACATTTTTTATTTTTTAGAGGAGGGAAAAAATGAAAACAAACAAGTTTTCGGTAAGAGTGCTTGCTGAGATAGCAATATTTGCAGCAATCGCTTATGTCCTTGATTTATTTCAAGGTATTTGGTTTAAAGGCATTTGGCCTAATGGAGGATCTATTGGTATTGCCATGGTGCCTATCTTTGTAATTTCTTATAGAAGAGGATTAATACCAGGATTAATCTGCGGTTTAATTGTTGGTTTTGTCCAAATGTCTGGTGGAGTTTATGCTGTAACAGGTAAAAACTTTGATAGTGCATTTATGCAGGCTATGGCACCATTCATTCAAATTTCCTTAGATTATGTTTTAGCCTATTTCTTGGTTGGCGTTGCAGGTGCATTTGCTGCATTTTATGCCGAAGGTAAGAATTTTAAATCAAAGGTAATTTGGATCATTGTTGGTACAGTCATTGGTGGAGGATTAAAATTCTTAGCTCATTTCGCTGCAGGATATTTCTGGTTGAACACTTCAGATTCCTTCTATGGAATTGCTAGTGATTCTATGCTATTCTCCTTTGTATATAATGGAACATATAGCTTCCCTAATATCATTTTATGTACATCGATTATGGTATTACTTGCCAAAATTGCTCCATTCTTACTTGATGTAAATTATAAGAAGGAAGTAGAGACTTTTGAGGAGGAAAAGGAAAATGAAGTTGAACAAGCGTAGCTTAATTATTTCTACTCTATCCTTAGCTTTAGGTCTTGGTGCATTTATAGTATTCTTAATTTTGTTTATTAAGAGCTTTGAAGCATCTGGAGAATATTCCTATGAAAAATATGATGGTACCACGATGTATGAATCTGATTTTGCATTTAACCAAAATTATGCAATGGGAATCATTTTAGGTATTGTATTAATCTCCTATGGTGCATATGCATTATATAAGGTACTAAAAGAAAATAAGGAGACAAATCTTGCTTTATTTGCCTCTTTATCCGTTGGCTCTGGAATTGTTGGAATCTATTCCTTCCAGGTATTCTTTAAGGAATTAATTAAATGCCAGGTAAAGAGTAAGGAATTTCATTATTTAGATTACCATATGTATTTATATACATCTATTTTATTCTTAGCTATATTTACAGTATCCTTAATCCTTCTTATAAAATATGTTAAGAAGAATAAGATTTCTGTATTTAAAAAGTAAATAAATTTATAGAAATAGGAATCAGCGGCATGATTCCTATTTTTTTATGCTATAATGTTATTATGTTAACCAAAAGGTATTTTAATTTCTTTGAAATTCGATTATAATATATTCCTATCTAAAAAGGAGAATACTCTATGCGTGGCTTATATATACATATACCATTTTGTAAAGGAATATGTAGCTATTGTGATTTCCCTAAATTAGTTTCTAGTGAAAAGAATTATAAA
>JAFPIE010000204.1 GCA_017388605.1 Acholeplasmatales bacterium
GATGAATATTTTATCGAGCTTAGTATTCCAAGATATTTAACGAATAAAAGAATTAAAGAAGTATCTATTATTCCTTTGTATAATGGCAAGAAATTTGAAATAGCTTATACTTACTTAGATTTAGATGAAAGAAAAGAAGCTATAGGAGATACTACCTTGGCAATTGATTTTGGAGTTAATAATCTAGCTGCATGTGTTACAACAAAGGGTGAAGCCTTTATTATTGATGGAAAAAGACTAAAGTCTATGAACCAGTATTATAATAAGAAAATGGCTAAATTAAAAAGTGAAAATCAATATGTCATTAGGAAAAGAATAAATCCACTTACAAATGAACGCTATTATTTTAAGGATTTAAAAAAGAATGTATCTAAAGATGAAAAGTTCAGTTGGTTTACAACAAAAAGAATGATTCGTTTAATAGAGAAAAGAAATAATAAGATACAAGATTATATTTATAAGAGTGCTAAGATGATTATGGATTATTGTACTTTGAATAATATCAATAGAATCATTATAGGTTATTCGGAGGATTTTCAAAACAAAGGCTTTGTTCGTAGTAAGGATTATTACAATAAGAATAATTATTTAAAGCATATAGAAAAAGAAACTATAAAGAAAAACAATCAAAACTTCTTGATGATTCCATTTGGTAAAATCATTCATAGAATAGAATATTTATGTTCTTTAAATGGAATAGAATGTATTATTCAAGAAGAATCCTATACATCCGCATCCTCATTCTTTGATTTAGATCCATTACCAATCTATAAAGAGAAAGATAAAACCGAATATAGCTTTAGTGGTGAAAGAATAAAAAGAGGATTATATCAAACAAAAGAAAACAAATATATTAATGCAGATATAAATGGAGCATTAAATATATATCGTAAAAGTAGCGTATGTGATATGAAAGTAATTGAATATCTATTACGTAGAGGTGTGAACACACCAAAGCGACTTCAAGTAATTTGAAGCACTAAAAAAGGAGCCTAAGCTCCTTAGAGGTAAATTTTTTTACCTTTTGTTCTTTAAGAAACCACTTTCAAGGGTTCTAAACTAGAATTATTTTTTGAATATGCTATAATCTATAATGGTTTAAAACTATTTAGGAGGGAAATTTCTCATGTCAATCTTATTGGGAAAAAAAGTAAAAGTTTTCACATTATCTTCAAATCCAGAATTAGCACAGGAAATCTGTGATTCTATTGGTATTCCACTTTCTGATTGCGAGGTATTACATTTCGCAGATGGTGAGATCAACGTACAAATTAATGAAACAGTACGTGGACACCATGTATTTGTAATTCAGCCTACAAGTGCACCAGTTAATGACCATTTAATGGAATTATTAATTATGTGTGATGCACTTAAAAGAGCTTCCGCAAAGACAATCAACCTTGTAATTCCTTATTATGGCTATAGCCGTCAGGACCGTAAGGCAAGAAGCCGTCAGCCAATTAGTGCTAAGCTTGTTGCAGACTTACTTCAGGTTGCAGGTACAGATAGAGTTATTACAATGGATATTCATGCAGCTCAAGAGCAGGGCTTCTTCGATATTCCTGTAGATAACTTTATGGGATTACCTATTTTAGTAAATTATTTAATGGATAAGCATTTAGAAAATGTTGTTGTTGTATCCCCAGACCATGGTGGAGCAACAAGAGCTAGAGAGTTCGCTAAGATTTTAGAGGCTCCTATGGCTATCATTGATAAGAGAAGACCAGAACCAAACAAGATGGAGGTTATGAACATCATTGGTGATGTTAAGGGTAAAACTTGTATCTTAGTTGATGATATGGTAGATACTGCAGGTACACTTACTGTAGGTGCAAAGGCATTAAAGGATGCTGGTGCTACAGCAGTATATGCAGCTTGTACTCATGGTGTATTATCTGGTCCTGCAATTGAAAGAATTAAGAATTCTGTATTAGAGGAAATGATTATTACAAATACAATCAAATTACCTGAAGAGAAGAAAATTGATAAGATTACTGTATTAAGTGTTGGTCAGCTACTTGGCCATGGTATCTTAAGAATCTTATCTGATGAACCATTATCTGGTTTATTTACTTATACATACGATAAGAGTAAGAGAGAATTATTATAAAAATATGAAGCTTATAATTGGACTTGGAAATCCTGGCAAGGAGTATGAGAATACTCGTCACAATGCAGGATTTATGGCAGTAGATGCTTTCGCAAAGAAGCACGATATAACCTTTAGCCTTGAGCCTAAAATGAAGGGAATGCTTGCTCAGGTCAATTTAGGTGGAAATAAGGCAATATTACTTAAGCCAATGACTTATATGAATTTATCTGGTGAGGCAGTAAGCTTAGTTATGAATTTCTATAAAATTCCAGTTGAGGATATATTAGTTGTCTCCGATGACTTAGATTCGCGTCTTGGAAGAATTAGACTTCGTGCTAAGGGAAGTGCAGGTGGCCATAATGGACACAAGAACATTCAAATGCACATTCATACAGAGGAATATAAGAGAATAAAAATAGGAATTGATCGCTCGGATGTTATTCCTGTTATCGATTGGGTATTAAAAAAATTCGACTCTAGTGAGCTTTCTACAATGAATTCTGCAGCAGAAATTGCAGCAAATGCAATTGAGGACTTTATTTTAGGAAAAGATTTTGTTAAAATATCATCAGAGTATTCTTCAAAATAAATATGTTACTCGCAGGGAGTAGAAAGCCTGGTAAACAGGTTGTAATACCGACAATCGCGGCGTAGGGCCCGGTATTATATTAAATTTTGAGACTGCAGTACCTTATGGTGGTACTGCGGTCTTTTTGTTTCTAAAAAGGGGGTATATAAATGTTTTTAGATTTAGTAGATTCTTGGATATCTAGCTGGACCATTGGAAATTGGAGTATTTTATTCTTTATCATTTTCTTGATTGTTGGAGTATTTTTCTTAGTAAAATGCTGTGACATTTTTGTAGATAGTGCTGCATCTATTGCGAAAAAGGCTCATGTGTCTCCTTTGGTTATAGGACTTACAATAGTAGCGATGGGAACATCATGTCCTGAGCTTGCGGTATCAGCATCGGATTCAATTTCAGCATTAGTGGATTCTATATCTACAGGCACAACAATTCAAGCGAATATAGCGATGGGTAATGTTGTAGGGTCCAATATATGTAATATTTTATTAGTATTAGGATTATCGATTATCTTTACACCTATCATTGTTAAGAAGGCTGTAATGAAAAGAGATTACCCATTCCTAATTGGTGCATCCTTATTATTTGTTTTATTTGGTATTTTCTTTGGTATTTCCTCTATCGTAGGCGATTATACAATTATGCGATGGGAAGGTATTATCTTTATCGTATTAATGGTAGCCTATTTAATTTATTTAATCTTAGATAGCAAAAGACATCCAAGTGACGAAGAGGATGAAGAAATCAAGGATATGCCTGTATGGAAGGCAATCCTATTCTTAGTTTTAGGTGCACTTGGAATTGCCTTAGGTGGAGAGCTTGTTGTTGTAGGATCTAAGAATCTAGCTGTAATGGGGGCAACTGCAATTGGTATTGAATCCGATTTAGCTGAAAAGATTGTAGGACTTACTATTGTAGCGGTAGGTACATCACTACCTGAGCTTGTAACCTCTGTAATTGCAGCGAAAAAAGGCCAGGTGGATATGGCCCTTGGTAATGTCATCGGCTCAAACCTATTTAATATTTTATTTGTATTAGGTATTTCAGCAACCATTAATCCAATCGTTGCAGATAGTACGATTATCTTTGATTTAGTATTTATGATGACAATAACCTTATTACTATTCGGTTTATCCTTTACAGGAAAGCTAAAGAAGTGGATGGGATTTTTATTCTTAGGATTATATATAGCCTATTTAGTTTATTTAGTTTTAAGAGTTGTTTTAGCATCAAAGGGTATTTGGTTACCTTAAGGACAAAAAGGGATTTTTCCCTTTTTTCTTTCGCTAAATATCAATATTTATGATAGAATGATAATGTAAAACGGAGATGATTATATGGCAAAGAAAAGACAAACAAAAAAAGCAATTAAACAAGCGAAGAAGCTTGCTAAAAAAAGCCCTAAATTATTTATAACCTTAGTTGTATTATTAGCTATTGCAGCGATTATATTTATTGTATTGTGGAGAGTAGGTGTTATTTCCTTTGGAGATAAAAAGACGGATAAACCAGTTGAAACTACAACGACTACAATTACTCCAACAACAACAGAAGTTATAGAAGAAAAAAGCTATAGCTTTGATAGTAATTTAAAATATTATAAGGTAGAATACGATTCTATAAATAATGAATTCCTTGTAAAGGAAGAGGCATCCTTAGAAAAAGATTCCTTATATATTATTGCAAAAGATGTATCAGGTGTGGTATCCTTATATATCCTAGAGGATAATAACACAAAGGAAGTATCTATAGGTGTTTTACCGGCTAAGGTAGAAAAGGAATATGTTTGGATTTTTAAGGAGACTAAGGATTCAAAGAATGAATTTGTAAAATATGTAGGTGGAATTGTTGAAGGTGTTTGTTATGATGAATTCCAAATTCATTTCATGATGCTTGGAAATGATGCTGCAGGAGATTGCACCTATATTAAGGCTGGAGATACAGATATTTTAATTGATGCAGGCTCAACTGTAGGATCCTATACTACAACTAGTGCTTATATTAATCAGTATTGCCAGGATAAGAAGCTAGAATATGTTGTTGCAACACATGGTGATGCAGATCATATCTATGCATTCCCTAAATTCTTCCAAAATTATGAGGTAGATACGGTAATTGATTTTACAAGCGAAACCTATACACAATTCCAAGAATTTAAGAATTCTGGAAAATCCTCTAGAGACTATTTTGCAGGTACAACTAAAACAACAGCTACCTATGGTAATTATTTAAATGCTAGAGACACCTATGCGAAAAAGCATTATACAGCTGGAGATTGTTATTTGAATTTAAATGGTGCGAAAAGAACATATCAGCTATCTGAAAGCGTAACGATGGATATCTTATACAATTATTATTACTATGATAATGATAATAATGGTAAGGTAGATTCTACAGATGAAAATAATTTCTCTGTATTAACTCTATTTACCTATAACAATAATGGCACATATCATAGATTCTTCTTAGGTGGAGATTTAGAGCTTGAGGGTGAAGAAAAATTTGCTGAATATTACGATGGCTCAACAAACGAAAAAACAATGTATTCTGTTGATTTATATAAGGCAGGACATCATGGCTCTAAAACATCATCGAATGATTGCTTATTAGATATATTACAGCCAAAGCTTTGTGTTGCTTGCTGCTGCTGTGGTACAGATGAATATACCGCAAATACAAATAACCAATTCCCTACTCAGGATTTCATTAATCGTATTGCAAAATGGACGGATAGGGTGTATGCACCAACGGTATGTGATTTTGAAATTGCTGTTGCTAAGCAAGCTAAAGACAAAAATGGTAATTTAAAATATGATAAAAATGGTAACCCTGAATCGGATAAGACCGGCGCTAAGGTTGGAGAAGAATATATGCATTCTATAGGCTTTAGAGCTATGAATGGTAATATTATTGTTTCATCGAATGGTATAAATATTGGCCTTTGGGCTTCAGATAATCTAATCAAGCTTAAGGATAGTGAATGGTTTAATCAAACCATTACACTAAATGGCGAAGAAAGAAAGATGAGGACTTGGCCAACGAAGTAAAGGGAGGAAATATGGAACAAATTTTACAAAAAATTAAGGAATTTAATAGAATTATTATTCATGGTCATTCAAGACCAGATGGAGATTGTATTGGCTCTCAATATGGCCTATATCATTTAATTAAGGCATCATTCCCAAATAAAGAGGTATATGTTACTGGTGAGGTATCCAAGTATGTATCCTTTATTGGAGAACCTACATTAATTGATGATGCATTATTTAATGATGCATTATCCATTTGTGTAGATTGTAGTGTATTAGATCGATTATCTGATGGTCGAATTACAAAATCAAAATATGTAATTAAAATCGATCATCACCCAAATGTAGATCCATATGGAGATTATATGTATGTAGATACAACAGCTCCAGCATGTGCTCAAATTATTACAGAATTCTATTTGAAATTTAAGGATGAATTAGTTCTAAATAAGGATGCAGCTACTGCATTATATACAGGTATATTAACGGATACAGGTAGATTTAAATTTGATTCCGTAAACGCAAGAACCTTTAATGCTGCCGCATGCTTAGTGGACCATGGTGTTGATTTAGCCTATGTTGATAACAAACTATCTGTAGAAACACTAGATACCCTAAAGCTAAAGGGTTGGGTTTTAACAAACTTTAAGATGAGTGAGCATGGCTTTGCCTATATCGTATTAAAAAGAGAAACTATAGAGCAATTTAATGTTTCGGATGAGGATGCATCCAACCAGGTATCAACAATATCTACAATAGAAGGATGTCCTGTTTGGGCATTATTCATTGAGTATCCAGGCGAAATTAGAATAAGATTAAGATCTAGAGGTCCTGTGATTAATGTTTTGGCCTCAGAATATGAAGGTGGAGGACACCCTAAGGCTGCAGGAGCTAAGCTTCCTTCTTGGGATTCGTTAGATTCATTTGTAAAAAAAGCAGATGCTTTAACATATGAATATAAAAAGTCTCTTGAAAACTAGATAAAAATTTAGTAGAATAATAAGGGCCTTACAAAAAGACCCAAAAATAGGACTATAGCCAAGCGGTAAGGCAAGGGACTTTGACTCCCTCATGCGCTGGTTCGAATCCAGCTAGTCCTGCCATCAAAGAATAATAGAGACCTAGCAATAGGTCTTTTTTCTGTGGCTGAAGATTTGAAAATACTAACAAAAGGGAGTATTTATATGATAAAAGTAGTATGTTATGGAGATTCAAATACTTATGGATATAAGCCATATCATGAAAGATATGATATGCCATATCCAGAAATATTAAATGAATTATTAAAAGGAAAATATATTGTTTATAATGAA
>JAFPIE010000205.1 GCA_017388605.1 Acholeplasmatales bacterium
CGTTTATAGCATTTAAGACATTTGTATATTTTTCAAAATCGATTTTACCTGCTTCGTAATAATGATTTAAATCATCTTTGAAATTGATAAGATATTCCTTACATTCCACTGAATCCTCATGTAAAAGCTTTTGAATATGCATAAGCTTTTCCTTAAATTGATCTATACTTTTTTGATGCTCTACAAGCTTTTCATATTCATATTTCGAAATGTTTTTCTTTCGATACATTTCCTTTAATTCCTTGTAGACATCCTTTTCGTAATTTACCTCATATATGTCTGTGCCAGCTTTAATATCATCTAAAAGCTTCTTGCCTATATAATCCTTATATAGGTATTCAAAATCCTTATTATCTTTTTGTTGATAAAGGAAATCTAAACCATCATGGCCATGGGCTATAGATGCAGCATCTATAGCTCCACCTACAACTCCTTCTAAAACAATTTCTACTACTAATCCTAATAATTCCATATCATTATCCCTCCCATTTTTGTTTAATTCTAAAATGTTAGAATTTATTATCCTTGAAATTTATAATATGCATTGGGTGCATTTATTGAGTCTTCCTCAATTGCGCATTATAGCATAGATTTCATTCTTTTACAAATGAGATATAGGAATTAAAGGTGTTATGCTTTTTTTCTTTTTCCATTTGTTGTATAATGGATGTAGTGAAGTGAGGATTAGAATATGGAGAATATTAAGATTAATGCAACCGATGGACTTTCGCTTTCCTGCCTTTACAGTAAAGCAGAAAATCCAAGAGCAATTTGTCAAATTATGCATGGTATGGCAGAGCATAAGGAAAGATATGTTGAATTGATAGAGGCATTAAATAAAAGTGGAATTACGGTTATTATTTCCGATATGAGAGGTCATGGTGAATCCATTAATGAGGAATATACCCTAGGACATCTTGGTGGGGATTTAGATTTATTAGTTAGTGATCAATATGAGGTTACAAAATGGCTAAAGAAGCATAATCCTAATTTACCAATGTATGTATTTTCTCATTCTATGGGTACATTAGTATCTAGAGCCTATATAGAAAAGCATGATGATGAAATTGAACGATTAATTATGTCTGGTACTGTAGGATACCAGGCTGGAGTTTGGCTTGGTGTATTCTTGGCAAAATGTAAATCTATAGGTAAGGGTGCTAAGAAATATTCAAAATTACTTTGGGCAATGTCGAATGGTGCTTCCTTTGATCCATCCTTAGATTGGTTATCCTATAGCAAAAAGAATATAGAGAATTATACGAATGATCCACTTTGTGGCTTTAAATTTACAAATGCTTCCAATAAGGTATTATTTACCCTAACAAATAATTTACATAAGAGAAAGAGATATCAATGTAAAAATCCAACCTTAAGAATTTATTCTATTAGTGGAGAAGATGATAGAACTACCGGTGGAGAAAAGGGCTTAAAGGATACAATGAAATCCTTACTTATGGCAGGATATATTGATATGAAATATAAAACCTATCCAAAAATGAAGCATGAAATATTGATGGAGGATGACCATAAAGAGGTCATCGAGGACATCTTAAAATTCTATCAGGAATAGTAAAATCCAGGGCAACCTGGATTTTCATTTTCCTTGTTTTAGATGCTTCATTGTGATACAATGAAGTGGGTGATGAAAAGTGATCTTACAAAAGAATGCGAGACCCAATCTAGATGATATGGTTTCAACCTTAGAGCAAATGACAGATGAGGATAGAAACTTAATTGGGGAATATCTAAAAATTGAAAAATGCTATCGATATGCATTAAGAGAAATGTCAGCTAGACTAGAGAATCTAGATGACAACTGTTCCTTACATTTTGCACATAATCCTATCCACCATATTGAATCTAGAGTTAAAACTCCAGCTGCAATTATAGAAAAGATCCATAGAAGAGGATATCCTGTAACTATGGAGATTTTAAAAGAAAAAATATATGATATTGCAGGTATGCGTGTTATTTGTAATTACATAAATGATATTTATCAAATTGTAACTATGATGAAGCAGCAAAAGGATTTAAAAATTAAAATCAGTAAGGATTACATCCGTAATCCAAAGCCAACAGGATATCGTTCCTTACACATCGTGTTTGAAATGGCCATTTATGTAGATAATATTCAGGTTTATGTTCCAATTGAAATTCAGTTTAGAACCATAGCTATGGATATGTGGGCTTCCCTAGAGCATGAGCTTCGCTATAAATCAAAAGGCTTTGTTTTTTCCGATGAGGATAAGGATAATCTTAAATTATATTCCGATCAATTATATCAGATAGATTTAAGTATGCAGAGGATGTATATTACAAAAATTATCGAGGAAGAAGAAAATGATTGATTACAAAAAGAATTACGAAGAAAATGTATTAAAGTACAAGAAAATGGGCTTTGAGGTACCAAAGCCTGAGATGATTAAAACAGAAGAGGATATCGAAGGAATTCGTGCTGCAGGTGTTATCAACAATAAGGTTTTAGATGAGGTTGCCAAAAGAATTCATGCAGGTATGTCTACAGAAGAAATTAATACAATTGTGCATGAAAAGACTTTAGAGCTTGGTGGGATTCCTGCACCCCTAAATTATGAGGGATTCCCAAAGAGCGTATGTACATCCATTAATGATGCTGTATGCCATGGTATTCCTGATCCTACTGTAATTTTAAAGGATGGAGACATTATTAATGTCGATTGTACAACCATATATAAGGGCTATTATGCTGATGCATCTCGTATGTTTATTATTGGTAATGCGAGTGATGAGGCAAAGGATTTAGTTAAGGTAACTAAGGAATCCTTAGATTTAGCTTTTAAAAGCCTAAAGCCATATTCTCATTTAAGAGATATTGGTGCAACTATTGAAAAATATGTTAAGGCCCATGGCTATAGTGTTGTTCATGAAATTGGTGGTCATGGTGTTGGTATTGATTTCCATGAGGATCCATTCATTTATCACTATGGTAAAAAGGGTACAGGTATGATTTTATTCCCTGGTATGGTATTTACCATTGAGCCTATGGTAAACGCAGGAGAAAGAGGAGTATTTATTGATGCTTCTAATGATTGGACAATCTATACAAATGATGGTAGCTTATCCGCTCAGTGGGAATATACTATTGTTGTCACAATGGATGGACTTGAGATTTTAGCAAATTAAAGGGAGTGATACCTTGGAAGCTTTTCAGGTAAACCCAAATATCATTCTTGCCTTAAATATGCTTCATGAGGCTGGCTTTGATGCTTATATCGTAGGGGGAGCTGTAAGAGATTTTATTCTCGATTTACCGGTTTCGGATTATGATATTGCAACAAACGCAAATCTTGATCAAGCAATGGAAGTATTTAAGGATTACGAATGTAAAAAATATATATCAAAGAATATTACAATAGGTGTGAAATTAAATCACACCTATTTTGAGCTTTCTACATTTAAAGGTAATACGATAGAAGAGGATTTATCCAATAGAGATTTTAGTGTAAATTCTTTAGCCTATGACCCAAATATAGGTCTTATAGATCCTTACCATGGCTTGTCGGATTTAGTTTCTAAAAGATTGAGAACTATAAGAGATATAGATATAGTTATAAAGGAAGATCCTATAAGAATATTAAGAGCGATAAGATTTTATGAATCTAGAGGCTTAGTACTCGATTTAGATTTAAAGGATTATATTCTAAGTCATGCAAATTTATTAAAGGATGTAAAGGATGAAAGAATTCAAAAGGAGATTAATCCTATTCTTTTATCGGATAAGCCATCTTTATATATAAATGAATTTAAAGAGGTATTTTTTACCTTATTTCCTCCACTTAGGAATTGTTATGGCTTTGACCAAAAATGCCCAAAATGGCACAATTTAGATATCTTTAATCACATAATGAAGGTCTTAGATTCTACAAAATGTGATTTAGTATTACGTATGTCTGCCTTTTTCCATGATATGGGTAAATATGATTGTTATGTTTTAGATGAGAATGGTATCGGTCATTTTTATAATCATGCAGTAAAATCAGAAGAATATGCTAGATTCTATTTAACAAAATATAAATATAATAAATATTTTATTGATCGAGTATGCCATTTGGTTTATTTTCATGATTATCCTTTAGTAGCAAAGGAAAAGAATGTATTAAGATTCATTTATCAATTTGGTACAAAGGATTTAGATTTATACTTAGGGCTTAAAAGAGCAGATATATTAGGTCAAAATCCAGAGCTATATTATAGATTAGATACAATAGATGAAATACAGGCGATTATAAAGAATCTCTTTGATAATGATAGGATTATTACCTATCGTAATTTAAAAATAAATGGGGATATATTAAAGGATTTAGGATACCGAGGAGAAGAAATTGGCAAGGCCTTAGAAATCATTTTAAAAAAGGTTATCTCTAAGGAATTAAAGAATAATCCAGATAAGCTATATGAATATGCTTTAGAATTGAAATATCATTTAAAAGAAATAGAGTAAAAGAAAAATCGACATAACTTCGTTATTTTTATGTACGATTTTTGTTGACAACCATAAAATTAGGGTATATATTATAAACGAATTAAATAATACTCTTTAAAAGGGAGTAGGTGCCCAAGTGTTTGGGTATATATATCGTCAAGACGGGAAACCCGGTATATATTTAAAAATCGAGACTTTTACAAAATACCTTTTGTAAGAGTCTTATTTTTTTCAAATATATAGGGGAGGAGGTCTATATGAGAAATAGATTATGGAGGCATTCTATGGAAAGAAAGTATGTAAATGAAGAGCAGTACCAGCATGTAATTAAGGTTTTAAAGGTCTTAAGAATTCTTTTTCTTGTCTTAGGCGTAGCCTTACTTGTTGGTGGAATTGTACTTATGGTATTTGGCTTTAATCAAAAGGCTACAGATCCAGTTATAGATTCTGGCTTAGGTATGTATATTGGTAATACAGAAGCGCCAAAAAGAGAGGCAGGATTTAATTCAGGAATGATAATCGGGGGAGCATTCATGATTTCAGTTGGATTGATGCTTAGCTTTGTTGGTGGAGTAGGATTATCCATGATTATTCACAGAAGAGAAATTACGGGCTTTATGGTTCAGCAAAGTGAGCCTATTGTTCGTGAGGGGTATCAAGCTTATAAGGATACAATCCAAGAGGCTGTAAAGGATACTTGTGAGGCTATAAACTCTACAAAAGGAGAGAGGGTAGAGGATCCAGATAAGGATCATAAGTTTTGTAAGTATTGTGGTAATGTGCTAGAAAATGATGCAGTGTTCTGCGAATTTTGTGGCAAAAAGCTAAATTAATCTATAGTAGTAAAAGATCCTTTTATTTGTCTTTTATGGGATTAGATAATTTTGAGTTATAGTTTGTTTTTGTTTTAGTATTTAAAAAAGGGCCTCGATCTCCTCCGTGATGTACTTCTTCGCGTTGAATGTCCTGCCGACGCGGGCAAGGCGCTCCTTTTCAGCCTGGTTCATCTGAGTTTTCCTTCCGTGTGTTTGTTCACAAC
>JAFPIE010000206.1 GCA_017388605.1 Acholeplasmatales bacterium
AATGATGATGAAGCATTTAAATTATAGAGTAAAAATTCAGTTTAATGCCGGTGTATTCCGTTTAGGAAAGAATATGAATTTAAGTGATGTATCCGAAATGATATCGAATGCATCCGATGCCCTAATTGATGCAGCAAATATGGAGGAAAAGGGAAACCATATTGCTCACTATGATTCTAAGATGGCTAAGGCTAGGTTCTATGAAAATCATATGGTTACTGCCATAAGTGAGGCATTAGATCAGGGTAGCTTATCTATGATGTATAAGCAAATTGTAAATTTGAGTGGAAATAAGATCTTAGGCTTCTATTTAGAGATTAGTATGGATACACTAGAAATCTCAAATGAGGAGATGTATAGGGTAATAAAAAGAAAGAATTTAGTTCCTCAAATTGAAAAATATATGCTTAGAATGGCATATTCTGAGCTTAGATTATTCAATAATGAAACTAAGGCATACCCTAGATTATTTATTCCTGTTTCAAAGGAGACCCTAGAGGAGAGGTATTTAGAGGCAATTCAAACACATGAAAAATTCTATAAGATTAATCCAAAATATATTGTGTTTGTCGTAGATTCTATTTATAATACCCCACTTGCTCAATTGAAGAATACAAATTATACTCTAGCAAGTAAGGATATCTTTGATGTATATAGAGGCTTATGTGATTATTTAATCTATGATTATCATGGGGTGAATTTAGAAACTGTACCAGAAATTCTAGATTTATGTAAGAAGCATAATGTAGAGGTTATATTATCGAATATGAACGAAAAGGAAGATATTGATATCGCAAGGGAAAATGGTTATCAATACATTTTTGGTAATTTTTATAATAAGAGATTCCGTATGAAGGACTTATTAAAGGGAATAAAAAAAGATAAATCATAAAGAAGGCTTCAAAAAGCCTTTTTTTTATGGTAAAATATTAAAAATTTTTTTTGGAGAAGAGATTATGAGGAATTTATCAAATATAAAGAGAATTATGATAAAAATAGGTTCATCCTCACTAGTTCGTGCCGATTATTCTGTAAATGAGCCAGTATTAGTTAAGATTATGCAGCAATTCCAAAGATTAAAGGAAAATGGAATGGATGTAGCACTTGTTACAAGTGGCGCTATTGCGGTTGGTATGCATGAGCTTGGGCTTTCAAAAAAACCTCGGGATATGGCACTTAAGCAGGCTTGTGCGGCAGTAGGTCAAGCAAAGCTTATGGAAGCCTATAATAAGGTTGCAGAAATCTATAATTTAAAGCTTGGACAAATCCTAGTCAATCATGATGATTTTCAATTTAGAAAAAGAATGCTATATTTATCGAACACATTAGATGCAATGTTTAAGAATAATATCATTCCTATCATTAATGAAAATGATGCACTTGCGGTAGAAGAGATTAAGGTTGGAGATAATGATACACTTGCAGGCTTAATTTCTCCTATGATCGATTGTGATTTATTGATATTATTTTCTGATATTAACGGATTATATACAAAGAATCCAAAAATATATCCTGATGCAGAAATGGTGAGTGAGGTCGAAAGAATCGATTCTACGATTTTATCAATGGTATCTGGTGCAACCTCAAGTGTAGGTACAGGTGGTATGGAAACTAAAATTGATGCCGCATTAATTGCTACTATGGCTGGGGTAAATATGATTATTTGTAATTCTTTTGAGTTAGATAGGCTATATGATATTGTAAAGGG
>JAFPIE010000207.1 GCA_017388605.1 Acholeplasmatales bacterium
AGAGGTCATATTTTTTATTCTATTATCTATAGATTCTATAATCATTATCGTTGTTGTAATAGGTATTGTTACTATAAGTTTTTAAATTATTTTCTTTTGCTACTGCAATTAATGTGAAAATTCCACCAACCAATAATACCTGATTGGCAAAGAATCCAATGATAATAGATAGAATACCTATAACCTTTAATGTGTCTAAATTCTGTGTAGTTGAAATAATAACTCCAGCGATTATTGCATAAATAATAGATACTATACCCGAAATGATTACATAAAGCCTTAACCCCTCTAGTAAAGGAATTAACCAATCAATCTGTGGATCGTTTATGGTATTAATATCGCTTACTAATACTCTGTAATTAACGAAAAAATAAAGCATAGTGATTGCTGCTGCGGCAATCGATACAAAAGTAATAATTTTTGCTGCACGTCTCATAATAAATTCCCTCCAAATTTTTTATAATTTTATTGCGCCACAATATGGGGATTTGTCATAATTTCTATCATATTCCTTATCACAATATAAGCATTTCGTTAGCTTTTTTTCTTCTTTTAAGCTATTCTTTTTTGCTACGAATAGCTCTTCTTCCCTAAATGCTGCATATTGCTTATTTACATAGATTGGAACAATCATGCCAACCAACATTTTTGTATAAGTATCTTTTTCTACACTTTCAAAGAATTCCTTCTTTTCACCTAATCCATTTCTATATTCAATACATAGCAAATAATCTCCCCTGTTTTTTTCCTTATCCTTTATAATTCCATCCATCCTTTTTCCTTTTAAAGCGATAGATTTTCTTATTCCAAAAAGAATAATCATGCTAGCCATGGCAAGAAAAAATAACACATAAAATATGGTGATAGCAAATATAAATGCACTTTCTTCTCGTATAGCTATGAATACCAAAACTGGAGAAAGAATAAAAGCGGCAAAAACTGCTAAAATATCATACTCATTAATCCCAACCTTATTCCATTTCATAATCATCCCCCCAAATTATTAAAAAATCATAACTCCATCCTTACCAGAAATTCTAACCTCAACCTTTTCTCCTACATAGTATTTATCAAATACATACCCAAAAACACGCATACATCCAATTTGATTATCTCCATATTCATCTGTATATGTATATTGAAGCTCATAGGAACGAGCGCCTCTTCTTCCTCTATGTACGACTTTATCACGAATTACTCCGGTAGAGCGGATACCCTTTAATGCTTCTTTATATCTTACATATAATACAATTTCGTAGATACCATAGCCCGTGAAACTCGCACAGAATAGAAACATAAGTATTAGTGGGAAAGCTGATTTCATTTCAGCTTCAGGAAACGATACTAAAAAAGCAAACAAACAACACAATGCAATTGCTAAAGCACATATAAAAATAACCTCAAATAAATTTCTTACATAACGTCTCATTTAACTACCTCCCAAAAATAAAGAGACTCCTACAACTAGAATTGTAAAAGTCTCGAATTTTAAATATATACCGGGTTTCCCGTCCTGACGATATATATACCCTTTAGGCATCTACTCCCTTTTATTAGGAATATTCATTTACAGTGTTATTATATAATTGAAATTATCCCTTGTAAAGAAAAATCGTACCTTAAAAGTACGATTTTCCTCTTATATCTTTTCTAGAATCTCTTTTGCTAAATTTACAGATTCCTTTGTAGGCATATTGGTATCCTTTAATTTATATGGGATGCCTAGCTTTTCATATTTTGGCATTCCAAAAGGATGATAGGGTAATACCTCTACTTTTTTTACATTCGATAATGTATTTATAAAATCCTTTGTAGAATTTAATACATCCTCTGAATCTGTATATCCTGGTACTAATACATATCTTATCCATATAGGAGCATTCTTTTCGTTTAAATATTTAAACATCTCTATTACATTTTTATTTGTTTTACCTGTAATCGTCTTATGTAATTTTTCATCTATAGCTTTTATATCCATTAAGAATAAATCGGTATATTTTAATAATTCATTAAATTTAGAGAAGAATGGCTCTTCCTTTGTAAAAGGACCTCCAGCAGTATCAATACAGTAGGATATTCCCTTTTCCTTACATAATTTAAATAATTCAATTAAAAAATCTAAATGTAATAGGGGTTCTCCACCTGAAATGGTAATTCCTCCATTGTTTTTCCAATAGGGCTTGTATTTCGATAGCATTTTAAATGCTTCCTCTGGAGATATTTCTTTTCCCTTTTCACTCCACGTTTCTGGGTTATGACAATATATACAACGGAATGGGCAGCCTGTAAGAAAGAGAACGGACCTGACACCAGGTCCGTCTACAGACGCAAAGGATTCAAATTTTGAATAGTATGCGTTCATGTTTTTATAAGCTTTCGTGACAAGTACGAGCAATAACGTCTAGCTGCTGCTCCTTAGTTAGGTCAATGAACTTAACTGCATAGCCAGATACACGAATGGTAAAGTTTTGGTATTCTTCCTTTTCAGGATGATTCATTGCATCAATAAGCTTATCTGTACCAAATACATTTACATTTAAATGATGAGCACCCTGATCGAAATAGCCATCTAGAATTTGAGTTAAATTGTTCTTTCTTTCTGTATCATCATGACCTAAAGCATTAGGATTAATGGTTTGTGTGTTTGAAATACCATCTAGTGCAAATTCATATGGAAGCTTTGCAACAGAATTTAGGGAAGCAAGTAGACCATTCTTCTCTGCACCATAGGCAGGGTTTGCACCTGGAGATAATGGCTCACCACGCTTACGTCCATCTGGCATAGAGCCTGTAGCCTTACCATAAACTACATTAGAAGTAATCGTTAAAATGGATGTTGTAGGTTCAGAATGTCTATAGGTATTGTGGCGAGAAATCTTTGCTAGGAATGTCTTTAATAGCCATACTGCGATTTCATCTGCTCTATCATCATCATTTCCATATCTTGGGAAGTCGCCTTCAATCTTGAAGTCAGTTGCAATGCCAGCCTCATCTCTTACTGCAGTAACCTTTGCATACTTAATTGCAGCTAAGGAATCTACAACATGAGAGAAGCCTGCAATACCTGTTGCGAAGGTTCTTCTTACGTTTGTATCAATTAAAGCCATTTCTGCAGCTTCATAGTAATATTTATCATGCATGAAGTGAATTACATTTAATGTGTTAACATAAATTTCTGCTAACCACTCCATCATTTGATCATATTTTGCAATAACCTCATCATAGGAAAGAACATCAGATAAAATCTTAGAATACTGTGGACCTACCTGCTGATGTGTAATTTCATCAACACCACCATTAATTGCATATAATAAGCACTTAGCTAGGTTTGCACGAGCACCAAAGAACTGCATTTCCTTTCCTGTTTGTGTTGCAGAAACACAACAACAAATAGAATAATCATCTGTCCAAATTGGTCTCATTACACAGTCGTTTTCATACTGAATGGAAGAAGTTTCAACAGAAATTAATGCTGCATACTTCTTGAAGTTTTCAGGTAATCTAGATGACCAAAGTACTGTTAGGTTTGGTTCTGGTGCTGGTCCCATATTCTGTAATGTATGTAAAAATCTGAAATCATTCTTTGTTACAAGAGGACGACCATCTCCACCCATACCTGCAACCTCAAGTGTTGCCCAAACTGGGTCTCCAGAGAATAATTGATTGTAGGATGGAATTCTTGCGAATTTTACCATTCTAAGCTTCATAACAAAATGGTCTACTAATTCCTGAGCCTCAGCTTCAGTAATTACACCATTTTCTAAATCTCTTTGAATATAAATATCTAAGAATGTAGAAA
>JAFPIE010000208.1 GCA_017388605.1 Acholeplasmatales bacterium
AAAATGAGCTTCCTTTATTTACCTTCCTAAAGAGCGAGGCAAAAGAGGATGAAATCCATGGTATGGGTAATAAAATGAAAATGGGTATGGTAAAGGGATTATCTAAGACCTATAAGAAGAAGGAAGATATTATGTGGAACTTCACAAAATTCTTAGTGAATAAGGAAGGAGTAGTCATCGCAAGATTATCTCCTATTGAAGATCCAATGAAGCTTGAAGAAAGAATTAAAGAAGCACTAGGTGAATAATATGTTTGATGCGGTTATCATTGGGGCAGGACCTGCAGGTATATCTGCAGGATTATACCTAAAGAGAGCAAATAAGAATGTGCTTATCCTATATCATGGTGAATCCCAACTTGAAAAGGCACATAAGATTGATAATTTCTATGGATTTCCTTTAGGAATTACAGGTAAGGATTTATATATAAATGGTATCAATCAGGCTGTAAATTTAGGTATAGAGGTAAAAGACTTAGAGGTATTATCCATTCAAATGAATGAAAAAATGGAGTATACTATAAGAACAAGTGAAGAGGAATTTAATAGTAAGGTTGTTATACTTGCAACTGGAAATAAGAAGCTAAGACCTAATATTAAGGGTGTAGAGCTATTTGAGGGGTCTGGAGTTTCTTATTGTGCAATTTGTGATGGCTTCTTCTATAGAAAGAAGAATGTTGTTGTCATTGGTAGTGGAACATATGCAATAAGTGAAGCAACTGAGCTTAAAAATGTTACGCCAAATGTTACTATTCTAACGAATGGCTTAGAATTGAATGGTACAACAGATATTCCTGTAGTAACCAAGGAAATTAAAGAAATTGTTGGCGAAGGAAGAGTATCTGGTGTAAAATTTATGGATGATACAATCCTTGATGTAAATGGAGTATTCATTGCCCTAGGTGAGGCAGGTGGTGCTGATTTTGCAAAGAAGCTTGGTATCTATATGGAAAAGGATAATATTGTAGTCGATGAAAATATGAGAACGAATATTCCAGGAGTATATGCCTGTGGAAATGTCGTTGGTGGACTATTACAAATTAATAAGGCAGCCTATGAAGGCGCAAAGGCTGGCCTTGATGCAGTAAAATATATTAATGAAAAGAGGTAAATTGTATGGTATATGTAATTAATAGCGCAAAGGAATTTGATGAATTAGTAGAAAGTGGCAAGAATGTATTAGTAGACTTCTATGCAGATTGGTGTGGTCCATGCAGGATGCAAGCTCCAATCGTTGAGGCAATTGCAGAGGAAAACCCTGATGTAGTTGTTGCTAAATTAAATGTAGATGATGTTGATGATGTTGCAGAAAGATTCAATATCGTATCTATTCCAACCCTATTAATCTTTAAGGGCGGAAAGCTTGTAAAGAATTTTGTGGGAGTAACAATGAAGGCTAATATTTTAGCTGCATTAAAGTAAAATTATGGATAAATATGATTGCTTAAAGCTTGATAATCAGCTATGCTTTCCACTTTATGCTGCCGCAAAGGAGGTAGTAAGAAAGTATAAGCCATTTTTAGACAAGCTAGATTTAACCTATACCCAATATATTGCCATGATGGTAATTTGGGAGCAAAAAAAGCTTCATGTAACTGAGCTTGGTAAAAAGCTATATCTAGATACAGGTACGATCTCTCCTTTAATCCGAAAACTAAAACAAAAAAATTATATTACTATATCTAGAGATAGTGCTGATGAAAGAGTTCAGATTATTGAAATAACCA
The DNA here is from genome assembly GCA_017388605.1 of Acholeplasmatales bacterium. The sequence goes on from JAFPIE010000208.1 coordinate 1,727, forward strand.
AAGAGGGCGAAGCCTTAAGGGAGGAAGCACTTTCTGTACCTAAGGGAATGGCCCAAAATAGATGTATTGATTTATCCTTAGAGGAAGCATGTACTCTAAAGAGTATATTAGAAAAGATTTTGGGTAAAGAATAATACATATGGAAAGAAATAGATAAACAAGTCTATTTCTTTTCTTTTTGTTCAAAAAAAAACACATATTATCTTTTGTTATAGGAAAACTTTTGTTATACTATTTTTGAGAGAAAGAGAGTGATGCTTATGGAGCTATCATCCATTATGCATAGTGCGAATAAGAGATATGCCTATGCTTTAGATAAGGATACATTTTTAATACGAATAAGAACAAAAAAGGACGATTTAAGTAAGATAATATTACATTATCAGGATAAATATATTCCTATTTCAAGATTAGATACTAGAAAAGAAATTGAAATGGTAAAATATGCAAGTGATTCTATATCCGATTATTATGAAATAGAAATTCATTTCCATTTAGTTTGCCTAAGATATTATTTTGAACTTATTGGGGATGAAACCTATTATTTTGGTAATGAAAGATTCTTTAAGAAGCCTATAGATAATATAGATTATATGTTTGATTTACCTCAAACCCTAAGGGAAGAGGAAATGTATATTGTACCATCCTGGGCTAAGAATAAAATTATATATCAAATCTTCCCATCAAGATTTAGATCGAGCGAGGATGTTTCTGAGGAAATATGGTATAAGGCTCCTATGGGACATATGGATAATATTGGTGGTAATTTAAGAGGTATTATTAACAAATTAGATCATATGAAGGAATTAGGAATTGATGTCATTTATATGACTCCTATTTTTAAAAGCCCCTCAAGCCATAAATATGATATCGTCGATTATTATACGATTGAGCCTACCTTTGGGTCTAAGGAGGATTTAATTGAGCTTGTAGATAAGGCTCATAGCCTTGGTCTTCGTGTTGTATTAGATGGTGTATTTAACCATACCTCTAGAGACTTCTTTGCCTTCAAGGATATAAGAGAAAACGGGGAAAAATCAAAGTATTTGGATTGGTATTATATTGATTCCTTCCCTTTAATTATGGAATATGGTAAAAGACCAAATTATAAATGCTTTTCCTATTTTGGTGGTATGCCAAAATTAAGAGAGGATAATCCAAGTGTAAGAAGATATTTCATCGATGTTGCAAAATATTGGATTAAGGAAGCTAAAATTGATGGGTGGAGGCTTGATGTTGCCGATGAAATTGCTCATTCCTTCTGGAGAGAATTTAGAAGTGAAATAAAAAAGGAATTCCCAGAGACCTTAATCATTGGTGAGGTATGGCATTATGCGGATGATTTTTTAGATGGTGATGAATGGGATACCGTAATGAATTATGATTTCTTCTTTGCAGTAAGAGGATTATTGAAGGAGGAAAGAAGTACCGTTACAGAATTCTATCAAGAATTATCTAGGATAAAGGGCAAGGTACATTATAAGGTATATCCATTACTTTGGAATTTATTAGATTCTCATGATACGGAAAGATTTTATAATGGAATCAATTATGATAAGAAAAAGATGAAGCTTGCAGCTGCATTCCAACTATTAAGTCCAGGTATGCCACTTGTATATTATGGTGATGAATATGGTATGCATGGAGGTGGAGACCCAGACTCAAGAAGAGGAATGTATTGGGATAAGAAATACCAGGATTTAGAATTATATGATTGGTATAGAAATTTAATATCTGTAAGAAAGAAATATACAGGTATCCTAGATTATAATGATGTTGATGTGAAAACAAATGATGAAACAGGCTTACTTCGAATTGAAAAGAAGGATTATGTAATTCTATATAATACAAAGGCTAAGGAAATATTTGTCGATGAGCTAAAGCTCAAAATGGAATTAATTACAGGGGCTATTTCTGATGGCTATATGGAAGGATATAGCGTATTTGTATATAAGAAATAAGCAAAAAAGACATGAAATCAATCATGTCTTTTTCTTTTAGAATGCAGCCTTGAAATTGGACCACATTTGATTTAATGCTTGTGTTTGACTACCAAAATCCTTCATTATGCAGCAACGAACAAGTGTTTCCTCATCGGGATATTGGGCATCAAATTGTCTTCCTCTTTCCTCACTATCTACATATAGTGTTGCATCAGGGGTGCCGAAATAGAAGGATAAGTCTACTAAGTCGCAATCAGATTCTTCTGGGTCTGCCTCATACCAATCTAATACCAAATCCCATATGGCATCACCAATAATTGGGGAGGTATAGCCTGTATATTCCATACATTCTGCAGCAATTTCAGGGTCACAAATGAAATTGACAAATTCCTGTGCTAAATCAATATTTGCACCCTTTGGCATACACCATCCATCAAACCATACATTAGATCCTTCCTCTGGAATAATGTAGGCTAAGGTCTTACCTAGCTCATCTGCCTGATCCATTACATATACTGCATCACCACTCCATGCGGTATTGATCCAGTATGTACCCTTTACCATTTCGTTTTTACCATCATCGGTTTCAAGCCCATAGATATTTTTCTTTAATCCAATTAGGGCATCCTCTGCCTTATTTAGGGTTTCATTATCACATCGATTAAAGATTAAGGATAATTGTTCATTATATTCAATATCAGATAATATTCCATTATCATGATCTTCCTTTAATGCATTCACCTCATCCTGATATACATGAAGAATAACGGTTGCGTAGGTATCTCGAATGGAATCCTTAAGTGCAATTTTTCCTTTATATTTTGGATTGAATTGAGCTTCCCAGGTAGTAACATCTAGTATATCTACCTCCTCAGGGTCATACAAATATCCCATAGTACCCCAAAAGTAAGGTACAGCATAGGTAGAAAATCCCTCTTCCTTAAATAATTCCTTAATATATGGGGATCCATAATCTCTAAAATTGGAAAGCTTATCTCCATATTCACCTATAGCTACATCATAATCAAAGGATTCAAGCATTCCTTCCGATTGCATCTTTTGAATCATATAATCGGATGGACAAATTAAATCAGGGCTAATAGAGCCAGCCTTCATTTGGTTATACATATCCTCAGGAGTGGAGAAGGTTTCATAGGAAACATAAACGGTCTTACCATAGGTTTCAAAATAATAATCCTGAAATTTTTCTACTGTGGATTTTGCTTCAATATTTCCATATTCGTCCGTACCCTCAAAGATATAATCCTCCCAGTTATAAACTACTAGGGTATAGTCATAATGCATACAGGAGGTTAGGGTTAATCCTAAAAGTATAGAAGAGGTAGTAGCGCTAAGTGCTTTAATTAATTTTCTTTTCATTAGCGTTCACTCCTTTTTCTTAATTTCATGGATATAATAAACATAGCACCCATAACGATAATGAATAATACTGTAGTAAACGCTCTAAGCTGAATAGGTAGGGATTCCTTTTTCGTTACCGCCTCAACATAGGTTGAAATGGTATCGAAGCCCTGACCTGGCTTGGTGAATGCAGTAATAATATAATCATCTAGTGATAAGGTTACAGAAAGTAAGAATCCAGATACAATACCAGGTAAAATATCAGGAATCATTACCTTAAATATGGCCTCAGATTCTGTTGCGCCTAAGTCTAGTGCTGCCTCAAATAAGGAATTATCCATTTGCTCAAGCTTTGGCTCAACACTTAATACAACAAATGGTAGAGTTAATACCATATGACCAATTATAAGTGTAATAAAGGTTCTAGGCCAATTCATAGAAACAAATAAAATACATAAGGAAATTGCCATAACAATTTCAGCATTAACTACTGGAATTTGGTTTACAAAGCTAAATGTGCTCTTGATCCATTTTCTTTTCATGTAGTGTGTACCAATCGCACCAGCTGTACCTACGATGGTTGCAAGAGCACCAGCTATAAGGGCAACTAAAATGGTATTGCCACAGGCATTCCAAATCTTTTGTGCATATTTATTTCCAGCGTAGTTAAATAAGGTTTGATAAGGAATCATGGAAAACCCATTCCATGTTCCTGTAATTCTTGCTGTAGTAAATGAATTTACAATTAAATAGAAGATGGGTAAATCCATTAGAATTAAAACAAAGAAGATGAATATTTTAACAAAGATTTTTTGAATCTTTTCATTCGTTCTTTTTCTTTTTAATAGCTCATCTGTTGAAAGAGTACGTCTTATCTCCATTAGAATAATCCTCCTCTCTTAACAGGCTTTTTATCATTTGCAATAGTAGATATTAATGTTGTAATACCAATCATCAATAGCATGATAATAGCTAAAACAGATCCTACATTATAGGAATTTTGAGCAGTAGAGGAGAATTGATTTGCAATTAGATTACCAATTAATGTAACCTTACCTCCACCTAGCTTATCTGCAATGACATAGCTTGACATTGTTGGCATAAATGTCATTAAAATTGCAGAAATAATACCAGGAATCGTCATAGGTAGTATAGTCTTAAAGAATACCTGAGGAGTATTTGCTCCTAAATCCTTTGCTGCCTCAATTTGACTTTGGTCTAGCTTCAGCATTTGGTTATACAAGGGTAAGATTGCAAAGGGTAGGTAATTATATACCATACCAATAACGGTAGATAATAGTGCATGATTTTCACTAGATATACCAATCCAGGATAGCATATCCCTTGTTGCAATAGTACGAATGACAAAGTTAATCCACATAGGGATTAGGAATAAATAAACTAATATTTTATTTTTGTTGTATTTGCTTGATGCTAAGAAATAAGCAATTGGATAGCCTATAAGTAAGCATACTAATGTATTTAATATACCAACAATAATGGACATTCCAATAACCTTAAAATTAGAGGAATTGGAAAATATGGTTTGGAAATTTTCAAATGTAAATTGACCATTTTGATTGGTAAATGCGTAGAATAAGATAAGAAGAATAGGGGCTAAAATGAATAAAATCATAAATAATGCATAAGGAATACAAAGGCTAGCCTTAAAATTCATATGTCTTATTCCATATCCGATTTTTTTCAAAAAGCCCATTATTTGTTACCTCCCTTAAGAGATACCTTAATAAGGGATTTATCGATGATAACCGCAACCTGGTCCTCTTCATTCCATAGCCATTCACTATTTAGCATGAAATCCTCTTCCTCAGCGGTTCTAACGATAATTTCATAGTGATCTCCTAAGTAAATCATAGAAATGATATTACCGACGATTTCACTTTTATCCTGATCATCTGATATTTGAATTGCTTCAAATGGAACCTCAACATTAATTGCCATATTTTCATAATGAATGATTCTACCATTTTCATCAATAAGCTCATCATTATCATTGAAGGATGCATTAGGGAATAGAGATAGAATATCAAAATCAAAGGTTGCGTTCGCAAATTCGATTTGATGATTCTTTGTAATGAAGCCATCATAGAAATTCGATGTATATGGCTTTTTCATAATCTGAATATTTACAGGCTCAACAGATAAGCCAATTGTAATACCCTCTTCAAGATATTTTGTTGATTGTACCATAAGCTCATTCTTGCCAATCATTACGATATATTCATAATGCATACCCTTAAAAATTCTAGATGCAATGACACCATCAATAGTGCCCTTACCTGCATCAGAAATAATAACATCCTCAGGGCGGATGACAACATCGACCTTTTCATTTACCTGGAATTTACCAAAATCTACAGGGTCTGCATCAAAATAAGTGCCTAAGAATCGAACCTTATTATCCTTTGCCATAGTACCTGTATAAATAGAGGATTCACCAATGAAGTCGGCAACAAAGGAATTGACTGGCTCATCATAAATTCCCTTAGGGTCTCCAATTTGCTGGATGTTACCATCGTTCATTACGACAATGGTATCACTCATAGTTAAGGCTTCCTCCTGGTCGTGAGTTACATAGATGAAGGTAATGCCTAATTGCTTATGCATAGCCTTAAGCTCAAGCTGCATTTCCTTTCTCATTTTTAAATCTAGTGCGCCAAGTGGCTCATCAAGAAGAAGAATTTCAGGCTCATTGACGATGGCACGTGCAATGGCAATTCTTTGCTGCTGTCCACCAGATAGGGTAGATATTCCTCTTTCCTCAAATCCCTCAAGATCTACGATTTTAAGTGCATTGGACACCTTCTCATGAATTACCTTTTTATCTAGGTGCTTATATTTAATTTTTGGATTGCCCTTTTTATCTAATACGGGATTACCATTTTTATCCTTAACCTCGTATGGAATCTTTTTTAATTTCAATCCAAATGCGATATTATCATATACATTTAAATGCTGGAATAATGCATATCTTTGAAATACGGTATTAATTGGTCTTTTATTTGGCGGAAGAAGGGATATATCCTTTCCATTTAATAAAATTTCACCACTCGTAGGTAATTCAAATCCAGCAATCATTCTAAGTGTTGTGGTTTTTCCACATCCTGAAGGTCCAAGAAAAGTAACAAATTCTCCCTTCTTGACCTTTAGGTTAAAATTCTCGACAGCAAAAAATTCGCTGTTGTCGTACATCTTAAAGACGTTATTAAGTTCAATTATGTAATCTGTTTCCTTTTCCATGCTTACCTCCTTGTAAAAAAGAAAATCTTAACCCTAAAGATTTAGATCCCTCATGTTAAGACAATCTGTTTTGCCAGTTTATTAAATATAATTTAATACATAATTAAGTCTATTTTACCAAATTCGAATTTATTTTCAATCAAAAACTCAAAATATTTCAAATAAATAATATTTCAAAAATTGGTGTTATTTTAAAATTCTATTTCGTAACAGCGTGTATCACTTCTTTCAATAACACTTGTTTTGGTTGTTTTAACACAATTTCTATGTTATTATATAAAAGGCATTATGCCGAAAATATAAATTAGGAGAAAAATATTATGAAGAAAAACTTTTTTAGAGTTGGCGCATTCGCTGGCTTAGCCATTTCTGCTTTAGTATTAGCTTCCTGTGGTGAGAATGTTGAAACATCAACAGAAGTAGTTAATCCTACAACTACAGAGGTTGTACCTACAACTACAGTAGAGCCTACAACAACTGAAGAGATTCCTGAAACTGTAGAAATTACAGACTTAGATGGTAAGGTATTTACTGTTTCTGAAACTAAGGATGCAAATGTTGTTACAAAGGCTTTATTATTATCTGCACTTTCTGGCGTTCAGGCTGAAAAGAGCCCATACGCTATTGCACTTGATGCTGCCTTACTTGGAAGCATTACTGCAGAGGGAAATGGAGTTACTGGTACAATTAACGCAAATGTAAATGCAAGTGTTGCTGCATCTATTGGTGATAAACCATATACTGCCTTTGATGTTACAAAGGATTTAACTGAGGCTGACATTGAAAAAGCTGTTGGTGAAGTAAATAATATTGCTGCAGTTGCATCTTTAAAGGGAGACGTTCAATTCTCTGATTTTGTAATTAATGAAAAAGATCCATTCTTTACTAAGTATCCAACTGCTCTTGAGCAGATTAAGCCACAAATTGAGGCTTTAGCTAAGGAAAAGGTTCATGCGGATTTACGTGCATTCATTAAGGATAATACAGCATATGGTGAATTCTTCGCACATATTCCTGAAGTAGTTCTTGAAGCTGTAGATTCAAAGGCAAAGAGTGATATTGATTATACACCTAAGTCTGAGGGTATATTTACTAAGGTTGCTCCAATGGTTACAACAGTACTTAGTGATTATCAGAATTTATCTTTAATTAATTTCTATAACAAGTATGTAGAAACGATTGACTTTGATGAGGATGCTAAGATTCAATTAGTACCTATTGATTTATCTATGGTAAATGCTGAATTCTTTGAATCCGAAACATACCAAATGGTTGTTTCCTTTGTTGAAGCATTAGGTGTTGAAATTAGTGAGATTAAGGATGGCGTTGCTACATTCTCATTAGATATTACTGGTGCTAAGGTAAAGAGCTTCTTAAAGCAAATTGGTCAGGATAAGATTGCTACTATGGCTAATGCAGTACTACCTAATGATGAATCCTTAGTAAAGATTGCTTTAGATGTAGATTTAGCAAAGGCTAGATTAAATCATTTTGAAGTTTATACAAGTGCAGTTGAAACAATTGGTAACCTTGTATTAGCATATGCTACATTACAGATGCCTGAGGATGCAACATTACCTGTTGAGAGTGTTAAGGGTTCTTTAGGATTAGCAATTGATGTAAAATATGACGCTGATGTAAATGCAGTAGCAGAGCCTAAAGAAGGCATTGAATATACTGTTGCAGACTAATCTATAACAAAATTACAATCAATTATATTTTAAAAATGGGATGCTATGAAATTCATAGCATCTTTTTTGCTCTAGACATTTTTTTGATTATATACAAGGGGAAAATACCTAAAGACTTTGTTTTTGTTTCAAAATGGTGTATAATATAGGTTGCAATATAGCAAAACTTAAAACAAAGAGGAGAACAAAAAAATGAAAAAAATATTTTTAAGAACAGGAGCTCTTGCAGGATTAGCCGTTTCTGCATTAGCATTAGCATCCTGTGGCTCAAGTGAGGTTGAGGTTAAGGATTTAGATGGTAATTCTTATAAGATTGCTGCAACTGAGGATTCTGAGGCTGTATCTAAGGCAATCGTATTAGCTGCAAATAGTAGCACTCAGGAAACTGAAGGTAAGTTCTATGCATTTGGCGCTGAGGCAAAGATTAATGCAAATGTAACTGTTGAATCTGATGGTATTAAAGGTACTATTGTTGCAAATGCTAGCGCAAGCGCAGGCGCAACTATGGGTAAGGCTACTTACGCTGCATATACACCAGATGAGGATGGTGCTTATAAAGAGGCTGATGTTAAGGCTGCTACAGATTTATTAAAGAAGAACCTAGGTGCATTAGTAACTGCACATGGTGAGGCTCAGTTTAAGAATTTTAGTGTAGATGTTAACAATAAAGCATTTGCTGACTACACAGCTGAGGAAAAGGAAGAAGTAAAGAATAAGTTTAAGGCAGTTGATGGTAAGACTGCTAAGGCTGATGTTAAGGCATTCTTATATAATGATGGCTATGCTTATGGTGAGCTTAATGCTACTTTACCTAAAGAGATTGCACAATTATCTACTGAAGATACAGCAGAAGAAGCAAAGATGGAGCAATATGTTAAGGCAGCTGTTCCATTTGATGAGATTTCACCTGTCGTATCTACTGCATTAAATACATATCAGACAAAGACATTTGCTGATTTCATTGAATATGCAAAGAAGAATATCCCAGGCTTCGATGGTGTTTCTATTCCTGAATTACCAAAGCTTGATGCTAAATTCTATGAATCTAATGAATATAAGCAATTAGTTGACATTGTTAAGGAGTTAGGTGTTAAGGTTTCTAACGTTTCTAATGGTAATGTAACCTTCGAGGTTGAGGTTACTGAACCAGAAGTAAAGGCTGCTGCTGAGAAGGTTGATCCTAAGTCTGCTGCAATAATTGCATTATTATTCTCTGGTGATAAGTCATTATTCAAGGCATCTGTTACTGTAGATATGGCTCATGGTAGATTAGTATCTGTTAATGTTTCAACTGAGGCATTAGATAAGATTGTTACTATTGCTGCATACGCAGTTTCAAGCGTTGTTTCTGGCATCATTTCTGGTATTACAGGTAACCAGTCTTCTACTCCATCATTACCTACTTTACCATTCCAAAAGCTTGAGGGTACATTATCCGTTGAATTAAACTTCAAGTATGATGGTGATGTTAATGTTTCTGCAACTCCAAATTCTTCTAAGACTTACGTTGAACAGGGTGCTGAAAGACAATAATGAATATGCTTGAGAGGTTGCTTATGGCAACCTCTTTTTTTTGCAAAAAAAATTTGGTATACTTACTATAGAAAGTGAGGCCCGATTATGAAATCAAAGGTATATTTTACTAAGGATATAACACCGAATGCTGTTTTAAAACTTTATAAATACTTAGGATTTGAATTAAAGGGCAACGTAGCCATTAAGCTTCACTCGGGTGAGGCAGGTAACCAAAACTTTTTAAGACCATTATTTTGGAAGCCAATCATAGATTATATTCAAGGTACAGTAGTGGAATGTAATACAGCTTACGATGGTATGAGAAATACAACCCCTAAGCATTTAATTACCATTCATGAGCATGAATGGGATAAGTATTTTAAATTTGATTTAATGGATGCAGAAGGTCCTGATTTAGAAATAGAAATTCCTAAGGGTAAGGTTATAAAGAAGAATTGGTTTGGAAAGAATTTTAAGAATTATGATTCTATGATTGTTCTTGCCCATTTTAAGGGCCATCCTATGGGTGGATACGGTGGTGCATTAAAGCAATTATCGATTGGCTGTGCATCAAGCTATGGTAAGGCATATATCCATGGTGCAGGAAATGTAGATGAAATATGGACATCTGACCAGGATTCCTTCTTAGAATCTATGGCAGATGCTGCAATGAGCGTTGTAGACTTTTTTAAAGGAAATATTGTATATATTAATGTAATGAAGAACATGAGTGTCGATTGTGATTGCTGTAGTGTTGCAGAGGATCCTTGTCTTAAGGATATGGGTATTATGATTTCCCTTGACCCTGTTGCAATCGATCAGGCTTGTATCGATATGGTTAAGAATTCATCTGATCCAGGTCGTGCTCATTTCTTAGAGAGAGTAAATTCTAGGAATGGTGAGCATACCATTGAGGCTGCAGAGGCATTAGGTATTGGCTCTAGGGATTACGAATTAATTAATGTTACAGATTTAATTTAAAGAATACGGCCGAGCCGTATTTTTTTGGAGGGTATTATGGATTCATTATTAGAATTAAAGGAAAAAATAGATCAATTTACAAAGGATAGAGATTGGGAGCAATTCCATACACCATCGAATTTAGCTAAGAGTATTTCTATAGAGGCTTCTGAGCTTTTAGAATGCTTTCAGTGGAGTGATACGAATTATGATATCGATAAGGTATCTGAAGAGCTTGCCGATGTATTTAATTATGCAATACAGCTTGCCTCTGTATTGGATTTAGATGTTAAGGATATTATCTTAAAGAAAATGGAGAAGAATGCTTTAAAATACCCTATTGCTAAGGCAAAGGGTTCAAGCAAAAAGTATAATGAGCTATGATAAAGGAAATAAATAATAATAAAATATATTATCTATATGATTCTAAAAATAGTGATACATTAATTGTTATGCTTCATGGACTTACGATGTCTAGTGAATTATATCCTATAAGTGATTTGGCAGAATATTTATATAGTCTAAATTATGACATTTTAAGATTCGATTTCATCGGTCATGGAAAATCCTATGGAAAGCCTTTAGATATGACCTTAGAAATTGAAATTAATGATGCTAAAGCTATGATAGATTCCTATAAGGATAAATATAAAAAATTAATATTCATAGGACATTCCCAAGGTGGTGTTATAGCATCCTATCTTGCAGGAATTTATAACCCATATAAGGTGATCCTATTAGGTCCCGCCTTTAATTTGATGGATTGCTTTAAAAATGGTGATTTCTTTGGCAAAAAAATCAAAGAGAATCAGCCTGTTCACATATGGGATATGCGTCTATCCTATGATTATTTAAAGGATACTAGAAAGGAAGATTATTATATTCTTAAATATCATAATGAGGTAACTATAATTCATGGCGATAAAGATCGATTATGTCCTCTATCCTATAGTATTCAATTTAAAGAAAAATATAAAAATGTTCATCTTGAAATTATACATGGTTCAGATCATGAATTTTATGACTTTTTTGATGAATTAAAAAAGAAGGTAGGTGCTGCATTAAATGAATAAGAAAATATGCATTGTACCACTTGGGCTTTTAACTTTTCTTGCCTCCTGTGGTACTAGTATACAGGATATAACTGTAGAAAGTGGAAGTGTACCTTTAGTAGATACTACAACTAAGATGCAAGAAACAACAACTATACCAGAAACTACAACTACAACAAAAACTATCACTCCAACAACAACCATTTTCCCTGAAAATAAGGATTATACCTATAATGAATTTATAGATGTAGCCTTTGGTAGTAATCAAGTCATTTATAATGCAGGAGATTCTAATCCCTATGGAATAGATTTGACAAAATATGGCAATGATATATCCGCTATATTTTATGAACCTAAGGACATAGATGATCCTTATATAGATGTAGACTATTATGAATTTTATAGAAATTTTAATGTAGCTATTACCTATGAGGATGCCTATTATAGAGCACTTCATGGATTTATTGCAGGAGATATTACACCAGAGGATTATATGCCTAAGAATTTAGGCGTTATGGAGGGGGATAAATACGTAAGGCTATCTAGTGGTACCTATATATTAGATACAGAAGGAAATTATATAGGCTATATGCCAAACACAAGAGGCTATGCACGCTGTATTTATTATGGATGTGGCTATGTTTCCTTAAATGATGTTTCTGCATACCTTTTAGCCTTTGGCTCATTACCTGCAAATAGTAATTATGGTACAGCAAGCTTGAACCGAAGTGAAGCCCTTGAAATGTGGGGAGAATACGCAAGAATAAATAATCAAAATTTCTCAGGGGATACAACAAGATATCCTTATGAACCACTACTTCCAAATATTATGGGAAGAGGAAGTATAAAATATACAGAAACAGATTTTGGTACAAAGGGAAATTACAAATATCAATTTTATAATAAAAGCGAACAAACCCTAGACCCATACAACGATGGAGAATATATAAGTAGAGGAATTTGTAGATTTGTCTTTGTAAGTGATATAAAGGTAACCTCTATTGATGATAGATATGTATTCTATACCTATAACCACTATAACGATTTTCAGGAGTATTTGAACTACGATGATGGCTTTGGAATCCGCTTTGGCTGTGAGTCTGCAGGTAACCTTCCATGCTCGTCTAGGAACGATTATGATGACAGTTTCACTACATCAACGGAATATCAAGCACCTGTGACTAGACAATTTCTATTTTTTGTCTAAAAGCAATCGTTTTCGAAAAAAATGATTGTGTAAATTCGTCATTTTTGTTATATACTATAAGTGCTTAAGAAATAAGTTATCATATAAACTCCCTAAAATATGATGACTGTCATAAGCAAACTATAACTCTCCCAATTTAAGGAATAAGGAACGGCTCCCACTGTTCCTTATTTCTTTTTTTATGGATTTTTAGTATAATACTGATTGGGGCGATAATATGCATTTAAGAGAAGATATTCAAGATTTTTTAAACACAATACCAAAAAATGTTACCGTTGTTGCTGCAACAAAGTATGTTGGGGCAGATTTAATGAGAGAGCTATATCAAAATGGTGTTACAAATTTTGGTGAAAATAGAGTAGAGGCTTTTTTAGAAAAATATGAGGAGCTAAAGGATATAAATCCAACCTGGCATTTCATTGGGCACCTACAAAGAAATAAAGCAAAAAAAGTGATCGATAAAATCGATTATTTACATT
>JAFPIE010000209.1 GCA_017388605.1 Acholeplasmatales bacterium
ATGCCCTATATTACACATGCCATAATATTCCATACCCTTATAATCTATAGAAACAAAATATACTCCATTCTTAGGTAGGAAGTATCCATCATGGCGTAAATTCGCAGTAGGGAATCCTATAAGCCTACCCTTCCTAGATCCATATTCAACATAACCCCGAATCGCATAATTCGCACCTAAAAAACGAGAAGCATCCTCTATATTACCAAAGCTTAATAATTCTTTAATATAGCTTGAGGAAACTCTTAGGTCATCTAGGACATATTTTTCTATTTCGTAAACGGTGAATGAATCCCTTAAATCACTTATTTTTCCTTCTGCCTTATACCCGAAGGTAAAATCATATCCACATACAATTGACTTAATATTTAATCCTTTTAATATATTTATAAATTCATTTTTATCATATTTTGCAACGATATCATTGAATTCAAAAACAATTAAATAATCAACCCCTAAGGATTTTATAATATCCTTTTTCCTATCCATTGGAGTTAAAAGTGGATAATTCTCTATTTTCTTAAGGAATACTGATGGATGCGGATTAAAGGTTAAAACCGCACTAGCCATATTATGCTTCTTTGCTTCCTCTATTAGCATTCTATGACCTAGATGTACTCCATCAAAATTACCTATTGCACAGCAAAGAGGTTCTTTAATTGGACGTATATCATTATTTCTAACGTAAATTGTTTCCACTTCTGTCACCTCCTAATAAGAGTACAGGCTTATATTTTAGATGATCTACTTCCTCGTAGATAGCTAAAATACCTTCCTTAGAATCTACATAAAATGGCTCATGAAGATTGGTTTGCCTATCATCTAGAGTAATTCCATTTTTAACTAATGGAATTAAATAATCCTTCACATAAACCATAGGAAGCTTAAAGAAATCAAAAATAGGAATAATACTTGATTCCTCTATTTCTGATATCTTAAGAGCATCCTCTATAACATAATCCCCACTTCTTATTCTTCTTAATTCTTTAACTATCGCAAGTCCATTTAATAATAAGCCTAAATCTCTTGCGAAGCTTCTTATGAAATACCCCTTAGATACAGATAATTTTATATCTATTTCATAATAGCCATCTACATATCTTAAATCGGATAGAATTTCATAATCCTTAAGGGTAACGCTTCTTTCTGGAATATCTACATCCATACCCTTCCTTTGGTATTCATATAATTTCATACCATCAACCTTTACAGCACTCGTAAGTGGAGGCTTTTGGGTGCCTCTTTTCTTTAATTCCTCTATAGCCCTTCTTATATCATCTATATTTGGCTTCATATCCTTTTTATCTATAATGTCTCCATCTAAATCTAGAGTAGTTGTAGATAAACCAAATAAAATAGTAACGATATATTCCTTATCATGCTCATGAATAAATTTTAATAGCTTCGTTGCTTGATTGACTGCAACAACCATTACTCCAGTCGCACTTGGGTCTAGGGTTCCGTTATGACCGCATTTTTTGGCGTTTAGCTTATGCTTAAGTTTAAGACAAACCGTTTGACTGGTCATCGATTTTTCTTTGTCTACTACCAAAAATCCATCCATTTTCTTCCCTCCTAGATACAAAATAAAATAGAAATGCCATAAGACCAAGTAATGCTTGAATAACTAAAAACGAAACCCAAAGCCCAAGTAGTCCCATACAATTTACAAAGATAAAATAAGCGATTGGTGTTAGAAGGATTGGCTCAGCTAAAACTAATATATTTGCTAAAAACTTTTTGTTTATAGAATATAAATAGGAGCATATAACCTTACTAAAGCTAATGATAATAAATCCAAAAATATAGAAAATACAAGCTAAATTAAAAATATCACCTGCTAAAGTAGATAATCCATATAATCTAGCTATTGGTTCTCTTAACAAAAAGAAGGCTAAGCTAAATATAGATACTATAATAAAGCTTATGATAAAGCATTTATATAAATATTTACGATTGAGCTTATAATTCTTTTGAATGGAATTATAGGAAAATAAAGGCTGAATCGCATCAGAGGTCCCTTGCGCAAGCGCATTGATAACATATAGCATATAGGATAATACGGTATAGGCTGCAACAGCCTCATCTCCACTATAATTTTCCGCTAGGGCATTTGTTAAAATAATAATGATGGAATAAGAATAATTTAAGATAAAGGGTGCCATAGCACCTAAGAAGATTTCCCTAAAGAATTCCTTATCAAGATAGATTCCCTTCATTCTTATTACATAGGGTATTAAGCAAATAAGGAAGGCAACCCCTTGGCCTATAACTGAGGCAACTGCAGCTCCCTCTAGCCCAAATTCAAATTT
This sequence comes from Acholeplasmatales bacterium, assembly GCA_017388605.1. Next base: position 2,313 of record JAFPIE010000209.1, read on the forward strand.
TACGATTAAAAAATAATCTAATATAAAATTCACTAAGGTTGCCATAAGTGATGCCGACATAGATGATTTTACATAGCCTTCATTTTTAATAATTGGTCCAAGTGCACAGCCAAGAAGCTGAAATATAGAACCAAATAAAATAATGGTTATATATTTATCTGCAGCATCTAATGTTTCATTTTTTGCTTGAAATAGGATTAATATTGGTCTTTTTAAGAAAAAGAATAGGAATCCTAGTAGGATAGCGGATAGTAGTAAAATAAGTAAAATAGAGGTTTTAAGCTTTTTAATTTTATCTAGATTACCTAAGCCTCTTTGCCTTGATATATAAATTCCTGCACTAATTCCAAGGGCAAATCCAACCCCTTGAATAAAGGCCGTAATCGGCCATGCAAGATTAATCGCTGCAAGGCCTAAATCATTCATTTTATATCCAATAAATATTCCATCAATAATCGCATAGCAGGACATAAATACCTGAGCAATAATCGATGGAATTAAATATTGTCTAAAGGTTTTCATGATCCTCCATAGAAGATATTACCAAAAGACTACCAGATTTTATTTCAACATAAG
>JAFPIE010000016.1 GCA_017388605.1 Acholeplasmatales bacterium
CCATAATTGATGAGCATACCTCTTATATATTTTCCATCACTTACATCAAATACCCAATGTGTCCAGTAATTTGAAATTAAAAGTCCAATTACAATAACAAAGGGAATAAATAATAATAGGATTCTCCATGGACCATTTATATATTTATGCCAATTATCTGCTAAAGAAATCATGTATAAGCAATAGCTTAAGGCTATAAAGGCTCTTGATGCCAAATATACAATATTAGAAATATATACAACTAAGGAATTTAGATTGCTGTTAATGGATAATATATCTGCCATACCAGATATTAAGCCTACGATAAGCATTGCTAAAAAGAATTTACCTCTTGAGGTAATTAAGCTTTTCCTATAGATTACTGTAAAAATCATTCCTAAGAATAAAGCGATGGCACAGACATCTAAATAAATAAAATACTCTCCGATCATACGATTCTCACCCTTTTCATAATTATAAGTATTATACCATTATTAAAAAACGCTTTCAATTCTTTAGGTAAATACGCTGTTATAAAAAAAACACCCTAAGGTGTTATTTTTGATTTTTGATTCTTTCCTCTGCAATTTTAAAATATCTTTTATAAGAATTTTTACAATATCTTTTATGCTTATCGATTTCTTCTTCCTTTGGCATTTGAAAGCTATATTTTCCATTTACCTTCCAAGAATTAAATAAACCAAAGACAATCGCATCCTTAGGGCAATAAAAGGCACATCTTGTACACATAAGACAATTATGCTTAAATTGAATCTTACCCTTATCATTTAGGATAATATTCTTCGTTGGACATGCCTTAACACAAAGTCCACAGGAAATACAATTCTTATTTGTATGCATAAATAAGCCATTAATCTTAGCACCAGGATGCTCAATTAGCATTAAAAGCTGTAATATATGTCCAAAGGGCATATATTTTAGCTTTACTACCTTATTATCTAAAATATCCTTTACATCGAGTGGTACTAAGCCCTTTAGGGCTTCATACATATTGTATGCCATTAAATCTGTATGACGGAAAATAATATCATAGGGCATTATATAATGATATTCATTTGTCAAATAATAATTTCTTCTCTTTAGGATTCTTCTTAAGGAATAGGAGGATATATTATTTATTCTTAAATGCTCCCCTGAGGTTTTAAGAATAATTAATCTTTTCTTTTCCTTACATCTTTTTAATGTCTTTGCAAATTTTAACACATTTTCTGGAGCGTTAAACCCATGAATGGGATAGGCAAAGAATACCATATCATAATTCTCTGGATCAAATTCTAATTTACCATTATCGATATTATGAATATAGGATTCTACACCATTAAGGGTTAAATATTCTTGATACAAATCGACACATTTTTTTGTATTACCTGTCGCAGAGAAGTAACAAAAAAGTGCTCTCAATTTAAATATCCTCCATATGTGCATTAAAATCCTGATCTACATAATAAAGCTTATCCTCATTCTTTTCATGAGAATCATACCAAATAGATGCATAAAGCTTATCCTTCTTAGATAACCTGTCAAAATCCCATTTATATTCTCTATAGGTAATATTGTACCAATGTCCTGCATATACACTATAGGGCTTCATATAGAATTCCTCATGGTCTTGGTTTTCAAATAGAACTGGAGTGAATAAATCTATAAATTCACCCTTCATTTTACCTCCATGAAGTAGGGCTATATTTTTAAAATCCTCTTCCTTTAGTTCATAGATATCCTTATCTATATCATAGCCATAATCGATTAATTTCGCATTTTTAATGTCCTTATATTCTGCTAAATTAATCTTAGTACCATTAGATAATACTCCATCATCGATCAAATTGAAATTATCCCAATTTGTACCTAAGGCTTCATATTTTTCTATTCCACCAAAGGCTGCATACATTTTAGCTAAATCCTTATGCTTATACCAATACTTAATTGAATTACTATCCTTAAATAATCTTTGAATGACAAGCTTTGAAATTAAGGATTGTGGTACGATTCTACCGAAGGTATAATACCAATTCTTCTTTTTCATTCTTGCCCAGTAATCCTTACATGTATCTATTTGATAATGGAATAAATCCTCTAATTGATAGGAATCATAAAACCACATACCATGGAAATTTCTTACCGCGTTAAAATTAGGCTTAAACATATGCTTAGCGTCTCCACCCATAAGCTTAAAACCATCATTTAGGGTCGTATAGCCTGTAATTCTATTTTCTTTCTTAGCACCAATATTAAATACTCTTTTCCAGAATATTTTATCTAAATCGTTCTTTTCAATATCTCTTTTGATAATATTTTTGATTAATCTACCAGAATCCTCTTGGGTAACCCACTCAAGTGGTGCATTAAAGGCTGTATGAAACATTAATCCATCACTAATATTATCCATCAGCATATATTCATGAAGCATTGCAGATTGCCTTAATATAGCATAATATTTAATCTTAGATTCTAATACGGCTAGCTCTCCTCTCATTTTAGTTACAGAATAGATATCAAAAGGAGAAACTAAAAGAGGATCTCCAACCCTACCATAGGGGTGAGCCTCACCTCTATTACCATAAAGTGCAACAGATGCAATATGTATTAATTTTGGTTGTTTATCCATACCCTCAATTACAGATACAACATTTTTAACACCAATCTCATTACATTCTATAGCTAATTTTGGGAA
>JAFPIE010000210.1 GCA_017388605.1 Acholeplasmatales bacterium
AATATCACGAATAATAAATTTGAAGCATCCTTCAATTCCTTTAGTGGACAATTCATATTTGTTATTGAGGGAAGTAATTCAAGAGCTGCAATTAAAAATATAGCTATATACCAAGAATAGTGGAGCATATGCTCCCTTTTCTTTTCCCTCTTTTGTGGTAAAATGTATGTAAATAAAACGATTAAATGAATAGGGAGTGAGTTTATGCAAAATGAATTAAAAAAGGGACCATTATTAGATGATGAGGGAAATCTATCTGAGGCTGGCTTTTCCTATAGAATGGTAAAGCAATATGATAGAAGTAAAATTAAAGCAAAGAAATCTAGAGTTAAGGAATGGGATTATTATTACATTGGAAATAATAAGCATGGTATTGCCTTTACTATTGCGGATAATTATTTGTATGGGCTTGGAAGTGTATCCTTATTAGATTTTGAAAAGAAAACCTATATTACTAGAAGTAGTATGAAATTTCTTACAAAGAGTAAAACAAATTTTCCATGTGACTCCTCTATAGGAGATATCACATGGAAGGATAAGAATTATTTTATTCATTTTGTAAATGAGGATAAAAGAAGAACCATAGATGTATCTATCAAGAATTATTGCGATAATTCTCCTCTAAATGCTCATTTTGAGCTAGAGGAATTAATGGATGACTCTATGGTTATTGCAACTCCATTTAATAAAAAGGCTCATTTTTATTACAATGAGAAAAAGAATTGTATGAAGGCTATGGGCTATTATATTTTCAAGGATGAAAGAGTTGAATTTAATAGTTCTGATACAAGGGGTATCCTAGATTGGGGTAGAGGTGTATGGACCTATAAAAATACCTGGTATTGGAGTGGGTTATCTACTATGGATAAAGGAATAGAGGTAGGCTTTAATTTGGGCTATGGCTTTGGGGATACACAAAACGCAACAGAGAATATGCTATTTTATGATAAAAAGGCATATAAGCTTAATGATGTAGAATTTATCATTCCAAAGGATGAAAAGGGGAATTATAAATATTTAGATCCTTGGCAAATAAAATCAAAGGATAATAAGATAGATTTAACCTTTACTCCTATATTAGATAGATTTGATAATACAAACCTACTGATTTTAAAATCTATACAGCATCAGGTATTTGGTACATTTAATGGTAAGATTTGTGTAGATGGTATAGAAGTAGAAATAAAGGATGCAATATCCTTTGCAGAAAGAGTTACCAATTATTGGTAAAAATTGAAATATAGTGGAGAGTGATTATATGAATAATAGTTTATTTATATCCATTGTTTCATTAGTTTATTTCATTTTTACAGCAGCAATTACAGCTTTATTTCATTTAATACCAAATTGGAGCTATATTTGGGGATTTATAATGGGATTTTTAATGTTTATAATTTCTATGGTCGTGGGACTTGCAGGGAGAAAACATTTTTCTATGAATATAGTATCACTTGCATTATCTGGTATTTCATTATCCATCTTCACCTATATGTGGTGTACGTATAAAGAAATAAAGCCTTCTATCTTAATGCTACTTGGAAATGCGGGATTAGCTAGCTTATTTTGCTTCGTATATTATCTATTGATGTTTGTTCCACTATTTAAGAAAAATAACAAAAAAATGGCAATTCTATTCACACTTATAGGAATTGTAGGTGTGATTGTATTCCTTGTAAACGGGAATTTAGCTTATTTTTCAGTCTTTGGCTTATATTTGGTTTTAGCTATGTCCTTCATTTGGGCTGGCATTTCTTCTGATGAGGATATAGAGACTACTATGATGTATTTGTCCTTTGCTGGCTTTTGTGTACTTATTGTAGGAATTATTGTTTTAATTGTGATAGCTGGTGAGGGAGATTTAGATTTTCCTGATATATATATTACTGGTGGAAATAAAAAAGGAAAGAAATCGAGATAAGAGCTATAGAGGATTGGGTTTCCAATCCTTTTTTAAAATATCATATTGACAAGTATACTTTGCAATATTACAATATATATGACAAGTAAACTTGGCAAAAGGAGGTTCATTATGAATAAAGAAGAAATATTAGCTAAAGCAAAAAAAGAGAATAGTGGTTTAGATGTTGCTGATTTAGATGCCCAAAGAAAGGGTGCCTATTTCGGATATTTTGTAGGAATTATTGGAATCATTATTGTAGATATAATGAATGGAATTGTATTTGGTAATGTGAATCATGGACCGAATATGGTTATTGCACTTATGTGTGCTTCTGCATTTCTTGTTGAATATATAAAATTAAAGAAAGCACATGAGCTAATTGTAGCTATACTTTATTTTTCACTAGCGATTATGTTTTTGGTGTTTTGGATTTTACAGCTTATAAGGGTGTGGTAATTATGAAGGAAGAATTAGTATTAAAGAATAATTTACCAAGGATTAGGCGTGAAAAGAGGATATCTCAGGCAGAGCTTGCATCCATGGTTGGAGTATCTAGAAATACGATATCCTCTATTGAAACCTTACAGTTCGTTCCAACCGCAAAGCTTGCGTTATTAATTGCTATTGCATTAGATTTAAAATTTGAGGATATATTCTATTTTTAATGGAGGATTCAATGAAAAAATTATTTATATACTATACCCATAGTGGTAATGGAGAATTAGTAAAGGATTATTTTTTGAATAAGAATTATGAAATTAGAAGAGTTCTTCCTAAAAGAGAATTACCTAAAAGCTTTTTTCTAAAGATAATGGTTGGAGGCTTTTTAGCAGGTATAAGGCATAAAGCTAGGCTTATAGATTTTGATTCTAATATTGAAGGATATGATGAAATTGTAATAGAAACTCCAATTTGGAATGGTAGGATTTCATGCCCTATCCAGATGGTATTATCAAAAGTTAAGCTTGAGGGTAAAAAGCTAACCTTTATTCTATGTAGTGGTAGTGGCAAGGCTTTAAAGGCAGTAAATTATCTTAAAAAAAGATATAATGCTAGAATTATAGAATTACAAGAGCCAAAGAAATATAAAGAATATATAGAAAAGCTTAAGGAATTAGAAAATGGAAATTAAAAGAATAAATACATATGCTGATTTAAGATTCTCTACTCATGTTTTAATGCAGCATGGATGCTTTTTAATTGATGATGTACCCTATGAAGTAGAAATCATTAGTAATTATGAGGCAATTGTTAAAGGAGATAATAGGGATTATTATTTACCTTTAATTGAAGAATTTCGATTCTATACACCACATATTACTAAATTCTATGATGAGAATAAAAATATAATTATAGAATATCCTAAGGAAAAGATTATAGAAATTGAATTAAAGAATATTCAGCCTTCTCAATTTTATGTTGATAGAAAGAAGCTTTCTATGATTCAAGAATTCATTCATGAGGAAAAGGATATTATTATCCAGGTTATGCCGTATCAAGATAGATATATCGCATTAGACGGTCATACAAGATTATTTTTGGCAACACTTTTAGGCTTTCATAAGGTCTATGCTTGTATGTCTACAGTAGATGAATCGATTTATGATTTTGTAAATGAGGCAAAAATAAGAAAAATATATTCTCCATATGATTTAATACCTCTATCTCATGAGGAATATGAAATTAAGTGGAATAGCTATTGTGATGCATATTTTTCTAGTAAATAATTATAGATTTATGTTAAAATGAGAAAAATGGGAGGTCCATATGGAAAGTTATTATCACAATGTGCAGTACTATGAAACAGATAAAATGGGAGTTACACATCATTCGAATTACATTAGGTGGATGGAAGAGGCTAGAATCGATTTCTTTAAAAAGCTTGGCTTTGACTATCTAGATTTTGAAAAGGTGGGAGTATTTTCTCCTGTTGTAGGCTTAAACAACATTCGATATAAAAAGCCATCGACAGTGGGAGACTCTATAGAAATCATAGTGAATGTTAAATCCTATAATCGATTAATCCTTGAAATGCATTATATTATGAAGAAGGAAAATACCATAATCTTTGAAGGAGAAAGCTCACATTGCTTCATTAAAGAGAATGGTAAAATAATAAAGCTTGGAGAGGAAAATTTTAAAAGTCTTCATGAAAAGCTCTTAGAGCTTACAAATAAGGATGAATGAGACGCTGGTTGCGTCTTTTTTTCGTTAAAATATGGTTTTTATTTTAAGGAAATAATGATATAATAGTTAGGCACGACTTTTTATTGTTTTGGAGGTAATTTCATGAAATATGATTGTATAATTGTTGGAGCGGGTCCAGCAGGTGTATTTTGTGCATATGAATTTATGGAAAAAAAGCCTGATGCGAAGATTCTATTAATTGATAAGGGTAAAAATATATATAAAAGAAAATGCCCTGTCAATGAGCATATTTTAGAAAAATGTCCAATCAATAGAGAGGGGATTTCTGGATGCCACCCTGCATGCAGTATCACCAATGGCTTTGGTGGTGCTGGAGCATTCTCTGATGGTAAATTTAACATTACTACAGAATTTGGTGGATGGCTAACCGATTATTTAGATGATAATACAGTACTTGAATTAATTAAGTATGTGGATGAAATCAATTTAAAATATGGAGCTCCAAAGGCTATAACGAATCCTACTACCGACAAGGTAAGGGAAATTGAAAGAAGAGCCTTATCTGTAGGATTAAAGCTTTTAAGAAGCCAGGTTAGACATTTAGGTACAGAAAATAATTTAAAGATTCAAGCGAAGATTTACGAGGACTTAAAGGATCATGTCGATATGATGTTTGAAACTGAGGTATCCGATATTTTAGTTTCTGACAATAAGGTTACAGGTATTGCCCTAAAGAAGGGTGAGGTAATTGATTCAGATTATGTTTTCTTAGGCGTTGGTAGAGATGGCTCCCAGTGGCTTGAGGAAATGTGCCATAAATATAATA
>JAFPIE010000211.1 GCA_017388605.1 Acholeplasmatales bacterium
GCACTACTAGATGGTACAGCACAAATGATTGCCTGTGACCATGCACCTCATACAGAAGAGGAAAAGAAAAGAGAATATAATAAATGTCCAAATGGTATTATAGGTCTTGAAACTATGGTACCTATCATATATACAGAATTTGTGAAAAATGGTAAAATATCCCTAAATCGATTCTTAGACCTTATGGTCTATAATCCAATTTCGGTATTCCATTTACCAAAAAGGGATTTAAAGAAGGGATATATTGCAGATCTTGCTATCTTAGATATTGAAAATCCTCATACCTATACAAAGGATGAAATATTATCTAAGGGTAAAAATAGTCCATTTATCGGAAAAACATATTATGGTTTTCCTAAATATACATTTGTAAATGGTAAATTAGTTTATAAACGCTAAGGAGAAATTATTATGAACAATAGAAAGCTAGTTTTAGAAAACGGAATGGTTTTTGAGGGCGAGGGCTTTGGTTCTTTTAAGGAGAAGCTTGCAGAAATCGTATTTAATACATCTGTCGTTGGCTACCAAGAAATACTATCTGACCCATCCTACTGTGGACAGATCGTATGTATGACCTACCCTCTAATTGGTAATTATGGTTTAACAGACGATGATTACGAATCTAAAAATATTTATATGTCAGGATTCGTTGTACATGAATATAACGATCTACCTTCAAATTTCCGTTTCACAAGAACCCTAGGAGAGGTAATGGAAGAGGCTGGGGCTTGCGGTATTAGTGGTGTAGATACAAGAGAAATCGTAAGATTGATTCGTGATAATGGCTCTATGAAGGCTTTAATTTGTGATATTGATAAGCCATACGAGGAATGTATGGAAATGATTAGAAATTATGAATATCCAAAGAATCAGGTACCAACCGTTTCAACAAAGAAGGTTTGGTATTCTAGAACTCCAAATCCAAAGAATACTGTTGTTTGTGTCGATTGTGGAGTAAAGCTAAATATTATTCGTAAGCTTAATCAGGCTGGATGTAATGTTGTTGTCGTTCCATATAATACAACAAAGGAAGAAATATTAAGATATAAGCCAGATGGATTATTCCTATCCAATGGTCCTGGAGATCCAGAGAATGTAACTCCAGTTATTAATCTTGTAAAAGAGATGAAGGGGGTTGTACCTATTTTAGGTATTTGCCTTGGACATCAAATGATTGGTCTTGCCTATGGTGCAAAGACCTATAAAATGAAATTCGGTCATAGAGGTGGAAACCACCCTGTAAAGAATTTAGATACGGATAAGGTTGAGATAACCTCTCAAAACCATTCCTTCGCTATCGATATTAAATCCTTAGAAGGAACAGGCTTAAGATTAACTCATATTAATTTATTAGATAATGAAGCAGAGGGTATGATGGATGATAAGAATGGCGTAATTGCTGTACAATATCACCCAGAATCTGCTGCAGGTCCTGAGGATAGTGAATATATCTTCAATCGTTTCATGGATCTTATGAAAAAGGGAGGGGATTTCAATGCCAAGAAGAACAGATATTAAAAAGGTAATGGTTATTGGTTCAGGCCCAATCGTCATTGGTCAGGGTGCTGAATTCGATTATGCAGGAACACAGGCCTGTCTTTCCTTAAAGGAAGAGGGCTATGAGGTAGTACTTGTAAATTCAAATCCTGCAACCATTATGACCGATACAAAAATTGCAGATAAGGTTTATATGGAACCACTAGATTTGGAAAATGTAGCTAAAATTATCCGTTATGAGCGTCCGGATGGATTAATTTGTTCTATCGGTGGACAAACCGGCTTAAACTTAGGTATGCAGCTTGCAAGAAAGGGTATCTTGGATGAATGTCAGGTAGAATTACTTGGTACATCTGCAAGTGCTATTGAAAGGGCTGAGGATAGAGAATTATTTAAAGAGCTATGTGAAGAAATTGGGGAACCAATTTTGGAATCCTTTACAGCAACAAATCTAGATGAGGTAGTTTCTGCGGCAAATAAGATTGGCTACCCAATCATTTTAAGACCTGCCTTCACCCTAGGTGGTACTGGTGGTGGATTTGCAGATAACGAAGAGGAATTAATTCCTCTTGCAAAGAATGCACTTAAATTATCTCCTGTATCTCAGGTTTTAGTTGAAAAGTCTATTAAGGGCTTTAAGGAAATTGAGTACGAGGTATTAAGAGATAAGAACGATACCGCAATTGTTGTATGTAATATGGAAAATGTAGATCCTGTTGGTATTCATACAGGAGATTCTATCGTTGTTGCTCCATCACAAACCTTAACAAATAAGGAATATCAAATGCTTAGAAATTCTTCCTTAAAGATTATTCGTGCACTTGGTATTGAGGGTGGATGTAATGTACAGTTCTCTTTAGATCCATATTCCTTCCAATATTATGTAATTGAGGTAAACCCAAGAGTTTCTCGTTCATCTGCACTTGCATCTAAGGCATCTGGTTACCCTATTGCTAGAGTTTCTGCAAAGATTGCCTGCGGCTTAAGACTAGATGAAATTCATATTGCCAATACCTTGGCATCCTTTGAGCCTACATTAGATTATGTAGTTACAAAGATTCCAAGATTCCCATTCGATAAATTTGCATCTGCAAACAGAAGCCTATCTACTCAGATGAAGGCTACAGGTGAGGTAATGAGTATCGGTAGAAATATCGAGGAATCCTTACTAAAGGCGATTCGTTCTTTGGAAAATAAGGTAGACCATATTGAGCTTCAATCCTTAAAGCAATTATCCTTAGATCAAATTTTAGATTTAATTAAACTACATACAGATGAAAGAATATATGCTATTGGAGAAGCATTCCGTAAGGGTGCAACCATCGATGATATTTATTTCATTACAAAGATTGATAGATATTTCCTAGAGAAATATTATCATATCGTAGAATTAGAGGATGTCATTAAGGCTAAGCCATTTGATTTAGATACTTTGAAAATGGCAAAGAAATATGGCTTTAGTGATTCTTATTTAGCAAGAGCTTGGAATTCTACATACCAAGAGGTATATAAGTATAGAAAAGAGAATAACATTTATCCAGTTTATAAAATGATTGATACATGTGCATCTGAATTCTCAAGCTATATTCCATATTTCTATTCTACATATGAGCATGAAAATGAATCCATCAGAAGCAACAAGAAGAAGATTGTTGTATTAGGCTCTGGTCCAATTCGTATTGGTCAGGGTGTAGAATTTGACTACACTACCGTTCATGCGATTTGGGGTATTCAGGAAGCTGGCTATGAAGCTATTATTATCAATAATAACCCAGAAACAGTATCTACAGATTATACGGTTTCCGATAAATTATATTTTGAACCATTAACATTTGAGGATGTTATGAATATTATTGATTTTGAAAAGCCTGAGGGAGTTATTGTTGCCCTAGGTGGTCAAACAGCTATCAACTTAGCAGATAAGCTTGACCAGGCAGGCGTTAAAATCTTTGGTTCAAGCGCTAAAGCAATTGATACGGCTGAGGATAGAGATTTATTTGAAATTGCAATGCAGGAAATCAATATTCCAATGCCAAAGGGCTATGGTGTATTCTCTGTTGAGGAGGCTGTAAAGGCTGCAAATGAAATTGGTTACCCTGTTTTAGTTCGTCCATCCTTCGTATTAGGTGGTAGAATGATGCATATTGTATATGATGAAAGTGTACTAAGAAGTAAGGTAGCTGAGGCTGTTGCGTTTGATAATGAGCATCCTATCTTAGTTGATAAGTATGTTTCTGGTCAGGAATGCGAAGTAGATGCAGTATGCGATGGAGAGGATGTATTCATCCCAGGTATTATGGAGCATATTGAGCGTACAGGTGTACACTCTGGTGACTCTATGAGTGTTTATCCTCCATATTCTTTAAATGAAGAGGTAAAGAAAACAATTATCGATTATACCTGCCGTATTGGTAGAAAGCTTAATATGGTTGGTTTATATAATATTCAGTTTATTGTAGATAAGAATAATTATGTATCTATTATTGAGGTTAACCCAAGATCAAGTAGAACGGTACCATTCCTAGCAAAATCTACCGGTGTACCTATTGCAAATATTGCAACAAAGGTAATGCTTGGTGCTAAGCTTAAGGATTTAGGCTATGTTGGACTTGCAAAAAAGAGAAAGAGATGGTATGTAAAGACTCCAACCTTCTCCTTCACAAAGCTTGCAGGGCTTGATGTTGTATTATCTCCTGAGATGAAATCTACAGGTGAGGCTATCGGTTATGATTATTCCTTAAATCGTGCACTTTATAAATCCCTTAAGGCATCTGGTACAAGAGTTGCAAACTACGGTACAATTCTTGCAACAGTATCTGACCAGGATAAGGAAGCAGCATTACCACTAATTAAGAGATTCTATAATTTAGGATTTAATATTGAAGCAACCTCTGGTACTGCAAGATTCTTAAAGCAGCATGATATTAAAACAAGAGTAAGAAAGAAGCTATCTCAGGGTTCTGAAGAAATCTTGGACTCTATTAAGAAGGGCTATGTAACCTATGTCATCAATACAGCAACAGAGGGTGTAAATACAAACGAGGATGGTAAGATCATTCGTAGAGCTGCCATCGATAATAATGTAGCTGTATTCACATGCTTAGATACAGTAAGAGTATTACTGGATGTATTAGAAGAAATAACTATGGGAGTTTCTGTAATCGATAAGGAGGATTAATCCTATGAAAAATGTAATTCTTAAGATTGCTGGAAATGTCAAGGTAGGTAAGGATTTATACCTAATGCGACTTGAAGGCGATACGAAGGAAATAAAAAATCCTGGAGAATTTATTAATATATTACTTCCAGGACATTACCTAAGAAGACCTATTTCTGTTTGTGATTTTGATATCGATCATGTAGATATCCTATTTAAGGTTTTAGGTCATGGTACAAAGGAAATGGTAGATTACGAGGTTGGTAAAACTCTAGATTGCTTAATTGGACTAGGTAATGGATTTACACTATATGAAGATAAAAAGCCACTACTTATTGGTGGTGGAATTGGAATTGCCCCACTCATTGGTCTTGCAAAAAGATTCAATGAAATGGGAATTAAGCCAAAGCTTGTATATGGTGCAAGAAGCAAGGATGATTTAGTTATGCTTGATGTCTTAAATGAATTATGTGATGTTACTTTAGCAACAGATGATGGTTCCTTAGGATATCATGGCAATGTATGTGATTGTATCAAGGAAAATAAAATTGAATTTGATTATTATTATTCCTGTGGACCATATAGAATGCTTGAGGCTGTTGCGAAAAGCTTTCCTTCTGGTGTAGTATCTATGGAAGCAAGAATGGGCTGTGGCTTTGGTGCTTGTATGGGTTGCTCTATAAAGACAACAAATGGACCAAAAAGAGTATGTAAGGAAGGCCCTGTATTCGTTGGTAAGGAGGTTGAATTTTAATGAACCTTAAGATTCATTTTTTAGGTAAGGAATTCAAAAATCCTATTGTTCCAGCATCAGGCTGCTTCGGATTTGGTTATGAATTTGCTGATTTATATGACATTAATATATTAGGATCTATATCCTGTAAGGGTACTACATTAAATCCAAGATATGGTAACCCTTTACCAAGAATTGCAGAATGTCCCTCTGGCTTAATTAATTCCATTGGACTTCAAAATCCTGGTGTAGATAAGGTAATTCGTGAGGAATTCGTAAAGCTATCTAAGGTATATAACGATAAGGTTATTGCAAATGTAGGTGGACATTCCATCTTAGAATATACAGAAACCGTAAAGAAATTTAATAATTGTGATCAGGTTTTCGCAATTGAATTAAATATTTCTTGCCCTAATGTTTCTGGTGGAGGTATGGCCTTTGGTGTTGACCCAGATACAGCATATAATTTGGTTCTAGAGGTAAGAAAGGTTTGTAAAAAGCCTTTAATTGTAAAATTATCTCCAAATGTTACAAGCATTGTTGATATGGCAAAGGCAGTTGAGGCTGCAGGTGCAGATGCAATTAGCTTAATTAATACTATGGTAGGTATGCGAATTAACCTTAAGACAGGATGTCCTATCATTTCTGTAAAGAAGGGTGGATATTCAGGACCTGGTATTTTCCCTGTTGCAGTAAGAATGGTATATGAGGTATCTCATGCAGTAACAATTCCAGTTATTGGAATGGGTGGTGTTACAAATGCATACGATGTTCTTGAAATGATGTATGCCGGTGCAAGCTTAGTAATGGTTGGTGCACAGAATTTAGTTGACCCTTATGCATGCAAAAAAATCATTGAAGAGCTTCCTATAGTAATGGAAGAATATGGAATTGAAAGTTTAGAAGAGATTATTGGAAAGGCAAAATAATATGAGAGATGTAATTATAGCTTGTGATTTTAAAAATCAAGAAGAATTATTTAAGTTTTTAGAGCCATTCAAGGGTGAAAATCCTTATTTAAAAATTGGAATGGAATTATTCTATAAGGAAGGACCAGAGCTTGTAAAGAAGCTACATAGAATGGGCTTTAAGATTTTCTTGGATTTAAAGCTTCATGATATTCCAAATACAGTAGAAAAGGCCATGAGAAACCTTGGTGAGCTTGGCGTTGAAATCACAAATGTTCATGCAGAAGGTGGAATTAAAATGATGGAGGCTGCAAGAAGAGGTCTTGATGCAACAGAAGCAGGTAAAAAGACACAGTTAATTGCGGTAACTATGCTAACATCCATTAGCCAAGAGGTACTTGAAAATGAATTACTAATTAAAGAAAAATTAGAGGATGTTGTTAAGACCTATGCGAAAAACGCTAAGGCTGCAGGCTTACAGGGTGTAGTATGTAGTGCACTTGAGGCTCCAATCATTAAGGAATTAGGCTTAATTAGTGTTACTCCAGGTATTCGCTTTGCTGATGATTCTGTAAATGATCAAAAGAGAGTTGCAACACCAGCCTATGCAAAGGAGCTTGGTTCAACATATATTGTTGTAGGAAGAAGTATTACAGCGCAAGAGGATCCTCTTGCAGCATATAAGAGATGTGTAAAGGAGTTTTGTTAAAATGGATGAGAAGAAGCTAGCACAAGAGGTTGCAAAAAATTTATTAAAGATTAAGGCAGTATTTTTAAAGCCAAATGACCCTTTTACTTGGGCATCAGGCATTAAATCTCCAATCTATTGCGATAATCGATTATCCTTATCTTACCCTGAGGTAAGAAGAGTTGTAGAAAATGGTCTTGCTGAGGTAATTAAGCATTATTACCCAGATGTTGAGGTAATTGAGGGTACATCAACTGCAGGTATTGCACATGCTGCAATCGTATCTGAAATTTTAGGCTTACCTATGGGCTATGTAAGAGGTGGAGCTAAGGACCATGGTAGAGGAAACCAAATTGAAGGTATCGTACCTGAGGGTAAAAAGGTTGTTGTCGTTGAAGATTTAATTTCTACTGCAGGATCTTCCCTAGAGGTTGTTGAAGTATTAAGAGAAGCTGGTGCTAATGTATTAGGTATTGTTTCTATCTTTACTTATGGATTACAAAAGGGTATCGATAGATTAAATGCTGCAAATTGTGAAAACCACTCCTTATCTAATTTTGAAACTCTAGTTGAGGTTGCTGCAAAGGAAAATTATATTTCTGAAGCAGACATTAAAAAGGTATTAAAATTCCAAAAGAATCCATCTGATGCATCTTGGATGGAGGAATAATAGTATAGTATGCAGGACACAGGTCCTGCATTTTCTTTGTATTTCCATACTATAAATTTTATGGAATATGGTGTATAATAAATTTAAATGACCGTAAATTGGGTGATACTATGCTAGAAACAAATCGATTAATGATAAGAAAGATGACTAAGGAGGATGCTCCCTTTGTACTTTCTATATTAAACACAGATTATGCAAATAAATATAATGCTACAGAAAACGTGAATGAGGCTATCATATGGAAAATGATTGAACAAACCATTTCCTATGTCATTATATTAAAAAATATAAAGGAACCTATAGGTATCATTGGTGTTGAAAGAGATTATCTAAGATATAATATGAAATCTGTTTCTATGACCTATTTTATCCATAAGGATTTTAGTGGATATGGATATATGACAGAAGCACTAAAGGAAGTTATATATGATATATTTACAAGATTAGATAGAAAAATCATTTCACTTAGAATATCTAAGGAAAATGAAAGAAGCATTAAGCTTGCAAAAAGACTTTCCTTCCATTATGACGGAATGATTCGAATGGGTACAAGAAAAGAAGATGGTACCATTTATGATGATTTATTATATTCTCTTACAAAAAACGATTTTGAAGAGAATATAGAAATCTAAGATTGCATGTTTCATTTAAATATTATATAATTTCAAAATTGAAAGCTATGGTGATACTATGTTTGATTTAGAAAACATAAAAGATCCATCCTTTTTAAAAGACCTAAGTGTGAAAGAGCTTAAGATACTAGCACAAGAGATTAGAGACTTTTTAATTGAAAACATCTCTAAAACCGGAGGACATTTATCCTCAAACTTAGGTGTTGTAGAATTGACAATTGCCCTATACTATGTCTTTGATCCGAAGGAAGTAGATGTATTATTTGATGTAGGACATCAATGCTATACACATAAAATTCTTACCGGTAGAGCAAAGGAATTTAAGAATTTAAGGCAATTTGGTGGATTAAGCGGGTATATTAACCGTGAAGAATCTGAATATGATATATGGGAATCTGGTCATTCCTCAACATCTATTTCTGCGATGAGTGGAATTATGCTTGCATCAAATAAAAGATGCGTTAGTGTAATTGGTGATTCATCCATTATGAATGGTGTTGCAATGGAGGGCTTAAATTTCTTAGGCCAAATTAAGGGTAAAAACCCAGTCATCATTTTAAATGATAATAAAATGGGTATTACAAAATCTGTAGGAGCTCTAACTCGTGCTCTAACAAGGCTTAGAGGATCTAAATTCCACGTTGGTCTTAAGAGAGTTTTGACCAAAATATTCCCGAATTGGCTCCATGTATTTTGCCATAAAATAAAAAGATCCTTCAAAGCATTTATCCAAAAGGATAATGTATTTGAGGATTTAGGCTTTGATTATTATGGACCATACGATGGTAATGATTTAGTACCATTAATTAAAGCGTTAAAAAGAATTAAAATTCAAAAAGAACCAATTCTATTACATGTTTTAACGAAAAAGGGTAAGGGGTATTCCCCTAGTGAGGCAGATACTACAGGTAACTTCCATGGTGTTGAGCCCTTTGATATTAAAACAGGAGCTCCAATTTTTCAAGATAATACACATATTAGCTATTCTAAGATTGTTGCCGACTATTTAGTCGAAAAACGAAAAATAAAGGAATTTAAGGTGATTACTCCAGCAACAAAGGCTGGTGCAAAGCTTGAATTGTTCCATAAGAATTATCCAAATGATTTTTATGATGTAGGTATCGCAGAGGAGCATGCTGCAGTCATGGGCGCAGGTATGGCTATTGCAAATAAGGATGTTGTCGTACTTATGTATTCTACCTTTGCTCAAAGAGCTTATGATGAAATCCTAAATGATATCGCAAGACAGGATTTAAAGGTTATCTTTGGAATTGACCGTGCCGGTATTGTTGGTGAGGATGGTATTACACATCAGGGAATTTATGATGTATCTATGTTCTTAGCTATGCCAAATATTATTGTAACAATGCCTATGGATGATATGGAAGCCATTGGTTTATTCAATTATGCCTTTAATCAAAAGCATCCATTTGTTATACGTTATCCAAGATCAAAAGAGCTAAAAAGAGATTTAAATTATACCTATTTATGTGATTTATCCTGGCCAACTCTAAGCGTTGGAAGAAAAGGCATTATTATTTCCTATGGCCCTGATGTTTTAAGGCTAAAAAGAATTGTTGATGAAAACAATTTTGATTTAACTGTAATCAATGCTAGATCCTTAAAGCCTATGGATATAAATGCTTTAGAGGATGCTTTAGCAACCAACCTACCAATTTTAGTTTTTGAGCAAAATATATCATCTGGTACTCTTTATTCTAAAATATTAGAATATAAAGAAGAACATGGATATACCAATCACGTATTCGTCCATGGCTTTAAGCCTGGGGTTGAAATTACCTTTGGTAGCTTAGATGAGGTATATCAAAACTATAAATGGGATGATAAATCCTTTATAGATGTAATTAAGGAGAAGCTATTATGATAAGACTTGCTTTAATGGATGATTTTGATTCTATAATTACATGCTTAAATGATGCAAAGGAATTCTTAAAAAGCCAAGGCTCATCCCAATGGAATGGACCTAAGGGAAGCCCTAGTGAGGAAACATTTAAAAATGATATTTTAAAAAGACAATGCTATGTTTGCATAAGAAATGGCATCGTTTGTGGTGTTGCTACATTTATGGGCTATGAAAAGGAATATGATGAACCTCTTGGTGAATGGCTTACAAAGGAAATGAATTACACAACGATTCATAGAATCGCTGTAAAAAAGGAATATAGAAGCCAAGGTGTTGCTACAGAGCTTATGCATTTTGCAGAAGAATTCACTAAAAATACAGGAAGAAAATCGATAAGAATTGATACCCATCCTGAGAATTTAATTATGCAAACCATGCTTAAGACCTTAGGCTATTCCTACTGTGGATATGTTATATATTCCTATATTTTTCCAGAGCCTAAGAGATTAATATATGAAAAAATGATTTAGAAATTTTGGCAATAATTTGCCAAATTTTCTTTTTTTTCTTCCTTGGTATTTCAATTTTTTGACATTCAGGTTATAATTAAATAAATATAACGATAAAAGGAGCGAATAAAATGTCAGTAATTCTAAATCAAGGCTTGAAGCCTTATCAAGAGTCAATTACTCATGAAATAGGTTCATTAAAGACAACGTTAAACCTATGTCCATCTGCGTCTAATATTTTGTTAGAAATTCCTCTTTTTAAGACAATTGGCGTAAGTGTTATGTCACCATCTTTAATCTATAATTATCAATTAAGAGGCAGTGGAGGCTTATTCAAAGGAGCTAAATTTAGTTATTTTCCAACACTTTCTAAAGAAGGTAATACCTTTTATATTACGAATCCTGATGGAACTGTTGATTCCTATAATGGGTATAATACTATAAATCCTGAAACAAATTCATATATATATTATTCCTATGCTGGTATAGATTATTATATCTTAAAAGATAAATATGATAATAAAATAGAATACTTAGATTATAATTATAGCCTTCCTTATCGAATTATATATAAAAATGGTACTACACTTAC
>JAFPIE010000212.1 GCA_017388605.1 Acholeplasmatales bacterium
AAGATATTAGAGATTGAGGTATTAACTAGTATAGAGGATACAACCGATTTTGCTGTTGACTATATAAAGGGGGAAAGCCCATATGTAGAGGTATCTCAAGTCAATTTAAATGATTATTTTAAGGCTTCAAGCTTTATTCCCCATGACCCTATAAAATCCATTATGACCTATGAGGTTATAAATGGTAATGCAGAGCTAAATGGCTCTATATTAAATATTTATGATGAGGGGTTGATAAGCCTTCTTATGATACATAAATCCTCAGGAGTATCTAAAGTAGTAGATTTATATGCATATTATCCACTATCTATTGAGGATGATATTATAGAAAATACTTTAATATTAAATAAGGAATATGTATGTTCTATTCATTCTAATTCTATATATGATTATCATGTAGAGGTATCGAATAAGAATATTTCCTATATTCAAAATGAAAATGAAACCATTCTTCAAGCGAAAATGGTAGGAAATACTACTATATCCTTTTATCCTACCCTAGAGGACAAGATTATATATGATGCTAAAATAGAATATCCTTTATCCATTATTCATAAGGATACAAAGAATATATCTATAGATATTCATATAAAGCCTCAAGGTGGGGATGAGGCAATATATAATAATCCAGATATATTAAATCTATATAAGAGTGATAAAATAACCTATAATATTTTATTAGATAGTGATATTACAAGAAAAAGTATTCAGATTACATCGAGTAACAAGTCTTGTATTAAGGTATCCAATAATAAGCTTTTGATTGTAGGTATTGGAGATACACTATTAAATTTCAAAGAGGAATATAGTAATTTAGATAGAACGATAAAGGTTCATGTATCGAATTTACTTTCCTTAAATGAAGCAAATAATTTAAAAATTACAGGAAACTATACTATAAATGAGGATTCCATTACGATTATTAATGGAGAAGCTATTACGATAAAATATAATTTTACAAAATATTCTACGATTCAATCTACTATTTATTCCTCATCCGATTTATCCGTTGCCAAAATTGGAGATGATGGAGTTATAACTCCTATGGGAGTAGGAGAAGCAATCATAACACTAGAGGTAAAGGATTCTTCAGGTACCTTAGCGAAAAGTGAGGTAAAGCTTATTGTAAGACAAAAGGATTTTGTAGAGAATATATCCGATTTTATATATATTTATGTAAGAAAGGGCTTAGGACATTTTGGTATATTCTTAATTTTAGCAATCTTTGCATCCTTATCCTGCTTTATGTATTGTAGTAATAAAAAATGGTGGTATGTCGCAATAAAAATAGGTATTATCTTTGTTTATGGATTCTTATTTTCAGGCTTTACAGAGCTTTTACAAATGATAACTCCAGGAAGATTTGGCCTTATGAGTGATGTTTTGGTTGATTTTTCTGGATATTCCTTAGCTGCAGTTTCATTATCTATTGGATTTATTATCCTTTTAATTGTAAAATGGAAGAGAAATCAAAAAGAAGATTAATATTGGGAGATGGTTTTATGCTGTTTGATATAAAAATGAATAAGAAATTTCCTTTTCTTCATATATCAAAGGAAAGCTTATTTGGGATTTTATTTGAATTCATTATTATAGGTATTTTAGGCTTTATTTTAGAAACTGTATTAGAATATATTACAGCGAAAAGCTTTGTAGACCGTGGATTCTTATGTGGTCCATTTATTCCTATTTATGGATTCTTTATTGTGGGTATATGCTTAATTAATCGATTTCCGGAAAGGAATTTAAAGAATTATTTATTTTCCTTTGCTTTAGTATTCGTATTATCCTATATCTTTGAAGAGGTAATTGGTTCAGGCTGTGAGGCTATATTTAAAACAAAGCTTTGGCAATATTCAAGATGGCTTCCCTTTAATAGTAATACAAGATATACAAATTTAATCGTATCGATTCTATGGGGTATATTTGGAGCATTATATTATATGTATGTCATTCCTTTTATATTCCATTTATCTAAAAAAATAAGTGTAAGAATTAAAAGATGTATAAGTATTGAATTCTTAACAATATTTTCTATCGATATTATTTATACCCTAGTAAGAATTAGTATAAATGGTGGATATAAGAAGATATGGAATGATTATCCAAGAAGTACAGAATTAACCTTATTTATTATTGGTATATTTGCTTATTTAGTTGCAGTAATTCTTTTAATGGAATTTGTATCAAAGGCAATATATAAGCTAAATAAGAAGTTAGATTGGGTATTGTTCCTAATATCTACATTTGTTATATTATTCCCCTTCTTTAGTGCCTATGATTACATGGAAAGAAGTGGTATAAAGCTTCTTGAGGTATTTTCTACTATTGGCTTTTTAGATGCAGCATTCCTAATTTATTTCCTATTAGCCTTTATTGGGACCTTTATCCTTTTATCAATATATAAACTTATTATTTATCTCATTGAAAATAAAAGGACTATATCAGATAAATTTAAATTTTATAAGAAAAATAAATTTATGTCCTATTTTACCTTAGGTAATATTGGATTATCTATCCTTATCATTCTTATTGGTATCATTTCCTTAAAGAATCCAGTGGAAGCCAATATCTCGATTGGAAGCGGAGAAAAGCATTTAAAGATTGTTGCCGTATCGGATATTCACTATGGTACAACCGGTGGAATTGTTGATTTATCGGATTTAGTTAAAGATTTAAATAAGGAAGAAGCCGATGTCATTTTCTTTTTAGGTGATACCATCGATAAATATGCATCAGAATCCTCATCAAGAGGCAAGGATTATTTAGATTATAATGTCTTTGCGGGTTATATGAAGGAAATCAAATCCACCTATGGTATATATGATATTTCTGGTAATCATGAATTTGAAACGAATTCCTTATTTGAGGTAAATGATTTCTTCCATGAGGTAGAAAATCTAGCACCTAATTTCCATTATTTAGATGATGATGCAAAAGTTATTGCAGATGCATTTCGTTTAGTTGGAAGAAGAGATTATTACTATGGTGGTAAATCTAGAACAAGAGAGTCTATAGAAGCTATTTTAAAAAGAAAGAATTTATATGATTCTGCTTTAGATTTGATTGTATTAGATCATCAGCCACAGGATTATAAGGATAGCTTAAAGGAGAATGCTATATTACAGCTATCTGGTCATACGCATGATGGTCAAATCTTCCCAGGAAATATTATTATTGGCTTATATCATAAAATCAGATATGGCTGTATAAGCTATGGCTTATATCAGGAGGGAAGCTTTAATTTCTTCGTCACAAGAGGCTATGGCGCTTGGGGATTCCCACTTAGAACCACTGGTGCAAGTGAGGTATTAGTTATAAATTATAACTACCAATAAATCCACTTTTAAAAAAATCTTGCAAGGGAATATGTTTTTTTATATAATATTAAAGTAATTGAAATTTAAAAATCGAAAGGTTGTGTAAAATTATGGGTAGAGCTCATGAAGTTCGTGCTGCATCTATGGCTAAGACAGCAGCTATGAAATCCGCAAAATATGCAAGATGGAATAAGGAAATCTTTGCAGCAGCTAAGGCAGGTGTTCCTGATCCTGAAATGAACCAGGGTTTAAAGAACGTTATTGCTAGAGCTAAGAAGGACCAGTGTCCTGCAGACGTTATCAAGCGTGCAATTGAAAAGGCTAAGGGTGTAACATCCGGCGCTACTAAGGAAAAGGTTTATGAAGGCTATGGTCCAGGACAGGTAGCTGTTATTGTTGAATTCCTAACAGATAATGATAACCGTACATATACAGAGGCTCGTACAGCATTCAATAAGACTGGTGGTACTATTGGTACATCTGTATCCTATATGTTTGCTCGTAAGGCAGTATTCTCTTATGAGGGCTTATCTGAGGATGAGACTATGGAAGCTTTAATGGAAGCTGGCTTAGATTTTGAGGATTTATCTACTGATGAGGATGGCTATGTAAATATTACAGCTGCACCTAATGATTTTGAAGGCATCAAGAATGCTCTTTTAGCTGTAAAAGAGGATTTAGACTTCGATCAGTGCGAGGTAACTATGGTTCCATCTAGCTATGTAGATTTAGATGAAGATCATTTAGAGAAGTTCAAGAGATTCTTATCAATGCTTGAAGAGTATGATGATTTTGAAGCAGTATATCATAACGCAAATCTTCCTGCAGATGATTTAGAAGAAGAATAAAAAATGAAATAGGAAGCCTTAAAGGCTTCCTTTTTACATTATTAAATAGTATAATAATAAGCAAATATTAAAGATATCCAGAGAGGTACAATATGAAAACAATAATAGAAAACGAACAGTTTTTGAGAACGTTAAAGCGTATGACGCATGAAATCATAGAAAGAAATGAAGATCTTTCCTCTCTAATTCTGGTCGGAATAGAGAAGAAAGGGACTCCAATAGCAAAGGAAATACAGTCCCTTATTTTTTTATTTGAGGGAGTTAGCGTACCTGTTGAATCTATAGATATTTCCTCTCATAGAGATGATGAGAAGAAAAGTGATGTTAAAAACATTTTAACAGAAAACATTAATGGCAAAGTCATTGTCTTAGTAGACGATGTTTTATTTACAGGAAGAAGTGCAAGAGCTGCGATGGATGCAATTATTGACATGGGACGCCCTGCCAAGATTGAGCTTGCAGTTTTTGTAGATAGAGGTCATAGGGAATTACCAATTCGAGCGGATTTTATTGGTAAGAATATTCCAACCTCTAGGGAGGAGAAGGTTTTAGTTGATTTTGAGTGTAAAACCGTAACCTTAAAATAAAACGTTTTCTAAGAAAACCAAATATTTTTGAGTTTTAAAAAACTAACTAATGTGGTATCATATGTGTATATTTGTGAAAAACAAATGACTTTGTACTACAAACAAAAACAAAGGAGCGAAATTGTATGTTTACAGATTTAGAAATTGCACAGGCTGCAAAAATGGCGCCTGTAACTGAAATTGCTAAGGAGTTAGGAATTGATGATGATTCCTTAGAGCTTTATGGCAAATATAAGGCAAAGGTTGCCTTAGATTCTTTTGGTAACAAGCATGGTAAATTAATCTTAGTTACCGCAATTAACCCAACTCCAGCAGGAGAAGGTAAATCAACAACTACTATTGGTTTAGGTGATGCACTTCACCGTCTTGGCAAGAAGACTGTCATTGCACTTCGTGAGCCATCTTTTGGCCCAGTTTTAGGTGTAAAGGGTGGAGCTGCAGGTGGAGGATATGCACAGGTAGTGCCAATGGAGGATATCAACCTACATTTTACTGGCGACTTCCATGCGATTGAAGCTGCAAACAACTGTGTTGCTGCAGTTATCGATAATCATATGTTCCATGGCAATGAGCTTGATATTGATCCTACAAGAATTACATGGCATAGAGTTATTGATATGAATGACCGTGCATTAAGAAACTGTGTGGTTGGTCTTGGCGGACATACCAATGGTGTTCCAAGAGAGGATCATTTCGATATCGTTGTTGCATCTGAAATTATGGCTATCCTATGCTTAGCAAAGGATATGGATGATTTAAGAGCAAGACTAGATAGAACTGTAGTAGCATACAATAGAGATAGAATGCCAGTAACCATTAAGGATTTAAAGATTACTGGTGCATTAATGATGATTTTAAAGGATGCTTTAAAGCCAAATCTAGTACAAACACTAGAGCATACACCAACATTTATTCATGGTGGACCATTCGCAAATATTGCCCATGGATGTAATTCCGTAATAGCAACAAAGAAGGCCCTATCCTATGGCGATTATGTTGTAACTGAGGCAGGCTTCGGTGCTGACTTAGGTGCTGAGAAGTTCTTAAATATTAAATGTCGTCAGGCAAATTTAAAGCCAAATGCTGTAGTTATTGTTGCAACTATTCGTGCTTTAAAAATGCATGGTGGAGTTAAGAAGGAAGATTTAGGCCAAGAAAATGTAGAAGCATTAAAGCTTGGATTTGGTAATTTAGAGAAGCATATTGAAAACATTAAGAAATTTGGATTACCTTATGTCGTTGCAATTAACCGCTTCACATCTGATACAGAGGCTGAGCTAAAGGCTTTAGAGGATTGGAGTATAGAGAATGGTCATCCAGTAAGTCTATCTGAGGTATGGGCTAAGGGTGGCGAAGGTGCTATCGATTTAGCTAAGAAGGTTATTGACCAAATTGAAAATGGTAAGAATGAATTTAGATTCATTTATGATGAAAAGGATCCAATTAAGGATAAGATTGTTAAGATTTGTAAGGAAATCTATGGTGCATCTAATGTTGAATTCACACAGGATGCAAAGAACCAAATCGCAAGACTTACAAAGCTTGGCTTTGAAAATCAATTAGTTTGTATGGCAAAAACACAATATTCATTAACAGATAATCCTAAATTATTAGGTAGACCAGAGGACTTCACAGTTACGATTCGTGGAGTTACACCATCCATTGGTGCTGGCTTTATCGTCGCATTAAGTGGAGATATTATGAGAATGCCAGGCTTACCAAAGGAGCCTGCTGCGGAGAGAATGGATATTGTTGATGATAAGATTGTAGGATTATTCTAAGCAGTATAGGAGGAGATTATTTATGGAATATGTTACAGGAAAAAGACAGGTGATTATGAATTTCTCAGAGAAATTCTGTAAGACCGAAGCTGAGGTGTTATCTAGTGCCTGCTTTAAAGAGGTATGGGGCAAGTATGTAGATCATCTATATAAAACAGAAAACCAAGCTTTCTTACCTGTTTTAAACATCTTTACAAAGCGTGATGTAAAGGAAAAGACAATTCGTCTATTTAAGTTTTTACTAGAATTTGATGTAGAAGAGGTTCAATCCTTTGACCCATTCTACAACCAATCCTTATCTCGTAAGGATGTATGGTACGATTTAGTACAAAACTTTTATGATTATTGGAGAAAGCTAGAAAGATATGCAGTAGTATTCACTCGTGCAACTATGGATGGTATTGAAACTGCATCCTTCATTGAAGCACAAACTGAATTCAACGATGTAGTACTTAAGACATATCGTACTATTTGTGAAAAGCTTTATGGTCATCGCTTCCCAATTTACCGTCAGCTTCCTGCAGGTACAAATGCAGCTATCTTAATTTCTAAGAATCATTGGATGGCTAAAGATTCTGAATATGCATTCTTAAGAGATTGTGAAGCAATTGAGGAGATTATTATTCGTCCACCATTCATTTCTTATTCCGATAAGAATAAGAGAACAGGTACTTACCCTGAGGCCAAGGAAAACCCAATCAACTGGATTAAGGATAACTTTAAGGCACAGGAGTATTATTGCTATGCTGCAAAGGTAGGTAGCGCACTTGCTTATGTATATTTCCATAGAGATTATCTTGCTCATGGTATTACATTATGTAATTTATTTGAATTTGTACCAGTATCTGAGGTTGCAGGCAAGAAGCCTGAATTAATCTATGTATTTGGTGCAGATTATGAGGATGAATCTTATTTCTATTATGATAAGAAAAATGATATTTATGTAGGTGTAGCACCTCATAATTCATCTATCGATTATTTCGGATATATGAAGAAGATGCTATTAACCTTATATAATACTAAGATGATTGAAGAGGGTGGATTACCACTTCATGGTGCATGTGTACATATTACTATGAAGAGTGGTAAGACAAAGAATATCATCATCATTGGTGATTCTGGTGCTGGTAAGAGTGAATCTCTAGAGGCATTATCTGAAATGGCTGGAGATGATATTTCCTCTCAGCTTACAATCTTCGATGATATGGGTACATTTAAGTTTGATGAAAAAGGTAATATCAAGGCTTATGGTACTGAAATTGGTGCATTCGTAAGATTAGATGATATGACTGGTGGATATGCTTACCGTGAAATGGATAGAGCAATCTTCATGAATCCTGATAAGACAAACTCTCGTTTAGTTATCCCTGTTGCAACATATCCTCAAATTATGGAAGGCTATAGTGTTGATATGGTATTATATGCAAACAACTATGATCCTGAATGCGAGGATGCAGTTGAATTCTATAAGACTGCTGAGGAAGCAAAGAAGATCTTCATTCGTGGTGCAAGAAGAGCTAAGGGTACAACACAAGAGGTTGGTATGACAGAAACATTCTTTGCAAATCCATTTGGACCAGTTCAAAGAGAAGATAAGACTAGAGTAATTATCGATAAGGTATTCGATAAATTATTTGAGGATGGTACACCAGTTGGTGTATTACATACAAGACTTGCGGTTCCAGGAATGGAGCATGAGGGCCCAGCACTAGCTGCAAAAAGATTATTTGAAATTATTGGAGACTAATTATGGTATCTGTTGGAATTATAATGGGATCAACTTCAGATTATGAGGTAATGAAGGATGCTTGTAGCATGCTTGATGAATTTGGAGTAGAATACGAGAAAAAGGTTGTTTCTGCACATAGAACTCCAGATTTGATGTATGAATATGCAAAAAATGCAGAGGGAAGAGGAATTAAAGTAATTATTGCAGGCGCAGGAGGTGCTGCTCACCTACCTGGTATGGTAGCTGCAATGACTACACTACCTGTCATTGGTGTTCCAGTGAAGTCTCGTGCATTAAATGGACTTGATTCCTTATTATCTATAGTACAGATGCCTGGTGGTGTTCCTGTACTTACTGTTGCCATCAATGGCGCAAAGAATGCAGCATTATCTGCAGTAGCTATTTTAGCTACATCTGATGCAAAATTATCTAAAAAGCTAAAAGAGTATCGCAATAATCAAACAGAATCCGTACTTCATGCAAATTTAGATGAATAATTTATAGTTTTTATAGTTTTAAGCTTAAAAATGTGGTACGATATAAATAGCATTTATTACATTAATAATTATAGGAGGAATGAATAATGCCTTTAGTAAATTCAAAAGAATTATTTGAAAAAGCTTATAAGGAAGGATATGCTGTTGGTGCTTTCAATGTTAACAACATGGAAATCGTTCAGGCTATCACTGAAGCTGCTGGTGAATTAAATTCTCCAGTTATCCTACAAGTATCTTCTGGTGCTAGAAAGTATGCTAACGCTAGATACTTAGTTCATATGGTTCAAGCAGCTGTAGAGAACAACCCTAATATTCCAATCGTTTTACACCTAGACCATGGTGATTCATTCGAATTATGTAAGGCTTGTATCGATGATGGCTTTACATCTGTTATGATTGACTATTCTGGTCATCCTTATGAAGAGAATGTTGAAGTAACAAAGAAGGTTTGTGATTACGCTCATGACGTTAAGGCTCGTGGTCGTTATGTAACAGTAGAAGCTGAGCTTGGTACTTTAGCAGGTGTTGAGGATGATGTAAAGGTTGAGTTTGGTAAGTCAAGCTATACAGATCCAGATCAGGTACAGGATTTCGTAACTCGTACTGGTGTTGACTCTTTAGCAATCGCTATTGGTACATCTCATGGTGCATACAAGTTCAAGGCTGAGCAGTGTACAAGAAATAAGGATGGTATTTTAGTTCCACCTCCACTAAGATTCGATATCTTAAAGGAAGTTGAAAAGAGATTACCAGGATTCCCTATTGTATTACATGGTTCTTCATCCGTTCCACAGGAATATGTTAAGATCATTAACGAGCATGGTGGAAAGATGCCAGATGCTATCGGTATTCCAGAGGATCAGCTAAGAGAAGCAGCTAAGATGGCTGTATGTAAGATTAACATTGACTCAGACTTACGTTTAGGTATGACTGCAGCAATCCGTCTTCATTTTGATGAGCATCCTGATCATTTCGATCCACGTCAGTATTTAGGCGATGGTAGAAAGAATGTTAAGGATGTTGTAAAGCATAAGATTGTAGAAGTTTTAGGCTCTAACAATAAGGCTTAATAAATATTGGATGAGTGCTACTAGATTAGCATTCATCCTTTTTTCTTTAATTATGAAAATGGTAATCGCTTCCATAAAGGAATGAGGTTAAATTATATTGAAAATAAATGATTTAAATGTTAAAATGGTTTAAAATTATAATATTTTTGGAGGATTATGATATGGCTTTTTATTATGATGAACCATCACATACTTTTAGTGAGTATTTGTTAGTTCCTGGTTACTCTGATGAGAATTGTATTCCACAAAATGTTTCTCTAAAGACACCACTTGTAAAATTTAAAAAGGGTGAAGAACCAGCAATTTCTATGAACATTCCTATGATTTCTGCAATCATGCAATCTGTATCTAACGATACGATGGCAATTGCTTTAGCAAAGGAAGGTGGAATTTCCTTTATTTATGGTTCTCAAACGGTTGAGAATCAAGCTGCAATGGTAAAGAAGGTTAAATCCTATAAGGCAGGCTTTGTTACAAGTGATTGTAACCTATCCCCTGAGGATACCCTAGCTGACGTTTTAGCAATTAAAGAGGAAACAGGTCATTCCACTGTTGCCATTACTGCCGATGGTACACCATCTGGTAAGCTAATGGGTATTGTATCTAGTAGAGATTATAGAGTTTCTCGTATGGAAGCAACCTTAAAGGTTAAGGAATTTATGACACCTATTGAAAAAATGATTACAGCTCCAGAGGGAACTTCTTTAAAGGAAGCAAATGATATTATTTTTGAGCATAAGTTAAATAGTCTTCCAATTGTCGATAAAAATGGTTGTTTAGTTGCATTTGTATTCCGTAAGGATTATGCCTCTCATAAGGAAAATCCATTAGAGCTATTAGATTCTCATAAGAGATATATTGTTGGTGCTGGTATCAACACAAGAGATTATGAGACAAGAGTACCTGCATTAGTTGAGGCTGGTGCTGATGTATTATGTATTGATTCCTCTGAGGGATTCTCTTGCTGGCAGAAGAATACAATCAAGTGGATTAGAGATAAGTATGGAGATAAGGTTAAGGTTGGTGCTGGTAATATCGTAGATAGAGAAGGCTTCCGTTTCTTAGCTGAGGCTGGTGCTGATTTCATCAAGATTGGTATTGGTGGAGGATCTATTTGTATCACAAGAGAAACTAAGGGTATTGGTCGTGGTCAGGCAACTGCAGTTATTGAGGTTGCAAAGGCAAGAGATGAATACTTTAAGGAAACTGGTATTTATATTCCTATTTGCTCTGATGGTGGTATTGTTCATGATTACCATATTATACTTGCTTTAGCTATGGGCTGTGACTTCTGTATGCTTGGTAGATATTTTGCAAGATTCGATGAGTCTCCAACACAGAAAATGCTTGTAAATGGTAACTATATGAAGGAATATTGGGGTGAAGGAAGCGCTCGTGCAAGAAACTGGCAAAGATATGATTTAGGTGGTTCAAAGAAGCTTTCCTTTGTTGAAGGTGTTGATTCTTATGTTCCATATGCTGGTCCACTTCATGATACACTTGCAGTTACATTATCTAAGATTCGTCATACAATGTGTAACTGTGGTGCATTATCTATTCCTGAATTACAATCTAAGGCTAAATTAACATTAGTATCTAGTGTATCTATCGTTGAAGGTGGAGCACACGATGTTGTTGTAAAGAATAGTAATACAAATAATTAATTCAAGGGGCATTTGCCCCTTTTCTTTATAAAAAAAGGCCTAAAGAGTGATGCTTTAGGCCTATTGAACATATTCTTTTTGAATGGTTGCATTAGATAATAATTCTTCTAAAAGCCCCTCTTTAAATTCCTCAATTATAGGGTTTCTTTCAGGAGACATAGAAACTTTACTTGGATCCTTTAGAAGCAGCGCTGCGACTATATTTGAAATTGGATTTAATGCAATAATATCTTTAGGTGCTCTTGTTTTTGTAAAGAATTCCTTTATATCTGTATAAATCGGACTAATATAATCTGCTGTTGGTGCAACAGTAGGAGTTGCATATATTATTTTTTTGGTATTTTTATCTAATATAATTGGAATAAATGGTAAATATGCTTCTCCATCCTTTATAACTGGAGCAGGAGAACCAATTAAATCAAATACGTATGTGTGGTTTCCTTTTTTGAAATTATTTTCCTCTAATAATAACAATTCATTAAAGTATGGTGGATCTATTTGATCGTTGTTTGCTTTCCTATATTTAACATTGTAATCTTTATCTATGGTAACATTTAAATCAAAGATGTCATTATAGTGTCTTGGATTTTTGGAATATTCATGAATAAATAGAATAAACATCTGTAATGCATAATTCAGTTCTTGGAATTGAGCATTCGAGTGTACATAATCGAATGGCCTTCCAATTTTGAATTCGTGGAAGGAAGGGTATTTTATGTTTTTTATTTCTTTAAGAGTTGAATCTAAGAAGTCTTTCTCCTCTATATTTAGATCATCATAATAATCAAAATAGATTGCATAGGAATTTTTTATCATATGTGGGAGTATAGATCTATCATCTATTTCTGCAAGGATACATTCTAAATTTAACTGTTTAAAACCTTCCTCTCCAAAATAAACACATAGTCCATAACAAGACCCAGCATTTCCTAATACAATATATGAAATCTCATCATCATTAAAATGAATGGTTATATGATCTTGGTCAGAAAAATATTTCCATGGTTCATATTCCATTATTCTGTTTGCTTTTTCAACAAGGGTTCTTTTTTGGGTTTTTGATATTTTTTTATATACAACATTATTTATAAAAGCCCACTCTTTAATGACTTGCTTATAGAAGTTTTCCTCAAATATGTTGTATTCATCCTCAAGGTTATATTCCGAAATTAATTCTTTGAAATGATTATATGAGTTTTTCTTATGTAGACAATCCTTTAAAGCATCATTTTCATTTTTTTGAACAAAGGCGCTCATTACTTCAGAATTACTTACTTTGGGAAGTGGAATTATGGATAATTCTAGTGCTGTAAAATTTGACAAAGGCATTTCATCTATTGAGTAATCATCTAAATGATGAACCTTTAGGGAATCATGAATCTTTGCCCATTCCTCTTCATATATTAAAACACTCTCTGTTTTTTTATCGTAAAAATATAATGTGCTCTCTTTTTTATCGTATAAGTATCTAATTAATTTGTTTAAATTCTTCAATGTCATCACCTATTTATAGTATATATTATTACCAAAAAAATAAAAGAAAAATCTTAAATTTTATTTGACCTATATTATTGTATATAATATAATATTTAAGGGCACCCTAGAAAAACACTCCCTCAAATGGGAGTTTTATTTTTTTTATTATATTTTACCCCTGGGAAGAGATGAAAAGTATGAGATTAGCTTTTGATAATGAAAAGTATCTAGAATTACAATCCAAAAATATCTTGGATAGAGTTTCTAAGTTTGGAAACAAGCTTTATATTGAATTTGGAGGAAAGCTTTTTGATGATTATCATGCATCAAGAGTATTACCAGGCTTCTTACCAGATTCTAAGCTTAGAATGCTATTAACCTTAAAGGATAAGGTAGAAGTAGTTATTGCAATTAATGCAAAGGACATTCTTAAAAATAAGATGCGTGGAGATTTAAACATCAATTATGAAACTGAGGTTTTAAGATTGATTGATGCCTTCCGTGCTTCTGGCTTATTTGTTGGTTCTGTTTGTATTACACAATATCAAACTGCACCACAGGTAGCAAGCTTCAAGAAAAAACTTAATAATCTAGGTGTTAAGACATACCTACATTATGAAATTGCTGGATATCCACATGATATAAATAATATTATTTCAGAAAATGGATTTGGTAAGAATCAATATATAGAAACAGAGCGTCCTATTGTTGTCGTTACTGCACCAGGACCTGGCTCTGGAAAAATGGCAACCTGTCTATCTCAGCTTTACCATGAAAATAAAAGAGGAGTAAAGGCTGGATATGCGAAGTATGAAACATTCCCTATTTGGTCTATCCCTTTGAAGCACCCTGTAAATTTAGCCTATGAGGCTGCGACTGCAGACTTAAATGATGTCAATATGATTGACCCATATCATTTAGAGGCATATAATAGCTTAGCAGTTAATTATAATAGAGATGTTGAAATATTCCCTGTATTAAAATCTATGTTTGAGGCTATTTATGGTGAATCACCATATAAATCTCCAACAGATATGGGAGTAAATATGGCAGGCTTTGCTATATGTGATGATGAGGCTGCATGCCAAGCATCAAAGGATGAAATCATAAGAAGATATTTAAATTCTTTGGTTGATTTAAGAAATGGTAAGATTGGCCAAGAGGCTGTAGATAAAATCTTATTATTAATGAGACAGCTTAATATTGGCGTTGAGGATAGAAAATGCGTTCAAGCTGCATTAGATAAAAAGAAGAAAAGCGGTACTGAGGCAATGGCACTTGAGCTTGAGGATGGTACGATTGTAACATCTCGTACAACTCCACTACTTAGTGCACCTGCCGCATTAATCTTAAATTCATTAAAAACTCTAGCAGGTATTCGTGATTCGATTCCTCTAATTGCACCTGCAATTATAGAACCAATTTCACAAATGAAGATTGATAAGCTTGGAAATCATAACCCAAGATTACATTTAGATGAGATTTTAATTGCACTTGCGATTTCTGCAACAACAAACCCACTTGCAGATATGGCATTAAAGAAGATTGATGAATTAAAATTCAC
Organism: Acholeplasmatales bacterium; assembly: GCA_017388605.1. The sequence continues at coordinate 14,537 of JAFPIE010000212.1, forward strand.
TCAGGCACATTCTACTGTAATTCTTCCACAGGTAGATTCTGAGGTATTAAAGAAGCTTAAGATTGAGGTTACAACAGAGCCTGAATTCTATGCACATAAGCTATATTCAAAATAAGAGCAAGCAATTGCTCTTTTTTAAATATAGATATATTTTTTGTTGTATAATTTTAATGAGGGTGATGCGAGTGAAAATTAGACTTTTATACCTTATGCTTTTCGGCATATTTGGGATTACATCTTGTAGTTCTATAAATACAACAACAAATAATATAGTGGAGGTAGATGAAATGAACATGATTTTAAAAATAAATGATACTCTTGTAGATGCAACATTCTATGATAATGCATCGGTTAAGGAATTAAAGAAATTAGCTAAGGATACTCTTGTAATTTCTATGCATATGTATGGTGGATTTGAACAGGTTGGAAGTATAGGACATAGGCTTCCATCTAGTGATCAAGAATTGACAACAGATTATGGAGATATCGTTTTGTATTCTAGTAATCAGCTTGTAATATTTTATGGTTCAAATACCTGGAGCTATACAAAGCTTGGTCATATTCATTTATCAAAAGAGGAACTTAAGGCTTTATTATCGAATGGAGATGTCGTTGTAACATTATCTTTAAGTGAAGCATAATGGAATTCTTTAAGATAGCGATTTCATCTCATTTTTGATTTCGATTTATTGATAATCAAAATCATTTAGAATATAATTTATATCGCATGGTGTACTATAAGTACAAATATAGGAGGATTTATTTAATATGGCATTAGTTAATGTTAAAGACATGATGCAGGCCGCTCGTGAAGGCCATTATGCAATTGGTGCATTCAACACAAACAATCTTGAATGGACTAAGGCAATTCTTGAGACTGCTGAAGAGCAGAAGTCTCCAGTTATCATCGAGGTATCTGAGGGTGCTACTAAGTACATGGGTGGATACAAGGTTGTTGCTGACTTAGTAAGAGATTTATTTGAGGCAAAGAAGATTACAGTTCCTGTTGCCCTACACTTAGACCATGGTACTTATGAAGGTGCTAAGGCTGCTTTAAAGGCTGGCTTCACATCTGTTATGTTCGATGGTAGTGCATTACCTCTTGAAGAGAATATTGCAAAGACTAAGGAAATCGTTACTTTAGCTCATTTCTGTGGTGCTACAGTTGAGGCTGAGGTTGGTGCTATCGGTGGTGAAGAAGATGGCGTTAAGGGTCGTGGTGAAGTTGCTGATCCAGATCAGTGCAAGCTAATTGCTGATTTAGGTATCGATATGCTTGCTGCTGGTATCGGTAATATTCATGGTCCATATCCTGCAAACTGGTTAGGTCTTGATTTCGATTGCTTAGCTGCAATTAAGGCTAAGTGCGGAGATATGCCTTTAGTATTACATGGTGGTACTGGTATTCCTGAGGATCAGGTTAAGAAGGCTATCAGCTTAGGTGTATGCAAGGTAAATGTTAACACTGAGTGTCAGCAGTATTTTGCAGCTGCAACTAGAAAGTATATCGAAGAGGGCAAGGACTTAGAGAAGAAGGGTTATGACCCACGTAAGTTATTAAAGCCAGGCTTCGAAGGAATCAAGGAAATCGTTGCTATTAAGATGGCAATGTTCGGTTCTACTGGTAAGGCTTGCTAATTAACTAATTATTTATACGAGAGTGGCTAATGGCCACTCTTTTGTTTTGCTTTTCCTCTATTGAATTTCTTTTCAGCAAACATTATAATTGAAGTAGAAGAATCGATGAAAAAAGGTGATTTTATGATACGAAGAGTTAAGGATGAGGATGCAAAAAGATTGGTTGAAATTTATAATTATTACATCCGAGAAACAGAAGTAACATTAGAGCTTAAGGAATTAACAGAACAGGAATACCTAGAACGTATCCATCAGGTTACTTCCTTTTACCCATGGTTGGTATATGAAGAAAAGGGTGTAGTCTATGGCTTTGCATATTTAGATAAATTTAATACGAGAAAGGCTTATGCCACTACTGCAGATTTATCGATTTATGTAGATCATAACCTAAAGAGAAAGGGCATTGGTCAAAGGCTATATCAGGAAATAGAAAAGCTAGGGCTATCCTTAGGCTTATGTAAAATTATTTCCTTAGTTACTACAAGCAATAGATCCTCTATATCCTTCCATAAGGCTATGGGCTTTACTAAGCTATGCTTAATTAAGAATGCTGCATATAAGCATGGTAAATGGGTTGGTGTAACCTTCTTAGAGAAGAATGTCCAATCTATTGTGGTTCCATCCCTAAATAAGGATGAACCATCCTATAGAAATAAAGTAGAATAATTTCTAATCCACCCTTTGGGTGGATTTTTTCTTTTTAAATGGAATATTTATCTTATTAAATTTTTTTTGTAAAAATTCTTGCATTATTTGACAACTTGCAATATAATATTAAAATGCGTATAATGGCAAATGTTTGCTGATTTACGTTTGAAAATTAGAGTTTTACTAAGTAAAAAGCTTAGTTAAGATAGATTCGTGGAAATCAAAAAAAGGTATTAAACACCCTTTTAGCGATTGCTATAAAGTCTAGTAGACGGTTTAGAAACAATAGAAAGGAAAAAGTATAATTCGTTATACAGCTAGGTGTCTTTATGAAGATTGTCAATTATGGTAAGAAATCCACTCGTCGTAATTACTCCAGAGTACGTACAAGTGTTGATTTACCCGACTTAATTGAAATTCAGACAAAATCATTTGATTGGTTTGTCGAGCAGGGCTTAAAAGAAGTATTTGAGGATGCATCTCCTATTACTTCCTTCAACGGCGATTTAAAATTATCCTTCTTGGATTATCGTTTTGAAGACCCAAAGTACAATGTTGTTGAATCTAAACTAAGAAAGATCAACTATTCTCGTCCATTAAAGGTGAAGGTAATGCTTGAGCATACACAAACTGGCGACTTATTTGAGCATGAAATGTTCATGGGTGATATTCCTTATATGACTCCAGTAGGAACATTCGTAATCAATGGTGCCGAGCGTGTAGTTATTTCTCAGATCATTCGTTCATCTGGTGTTTACTTCGATAAGGAAATCGATAAGAAGACAGGAGATATCAAATTCTCTGGTCAGGTTATCCCTACTCGTGGTGCTTGGATTGAGTATGAAGCAGGATCTAAGGATGTTTGGTATGGTAAGCTAGACCGTTCCAAGAAAATTCCATTAACTACAGTTTTAAGAGCTTATGGTTTATCTACTGATGAGCAGATTATTGATTTATTCGGTAATAGCGAGCATTTAACTGCAACCTTCGAAAAGGAAAAGGAAGAGAACAAGAACTCTGAAAATGCAGCTATTGAAGTATATTCTAAGCTACGTCAGGGTGACCGTGTACCAGCTGATGGTGCTAGAGCTTTAATTTCTGATCGTCTATTCAATGCGAATAAGTATGATTTACAAACTGTAGGTCGTTTTAAGTATAATATTAAGCTAGATGTTTTACAGCGTGCTAAGAATCATACATTAGCTCAGGATGTTGTTGCTCCAAAGGATATCTTTGATGAAGAAACAGGTGAGCTATTATTTGCTGAGGGTACAGTTATTGCTTCCTATGGCGATAGAATCTCTGGTGAGGTATATGATAAGCTAGATAAGGCTAGAGAGGCTTTCCGTCAGGTTATCGATTTAGGTAATACTTTATGTGAGGACCCAATTTGTGAAATCCTATTCATCAATAATGTTAAGGGTGATCAAACTGAGGTTGTAAAGGTTATCGGTAACTATCATGCTGAAACTGCACTTCATATCACAATGTCTGATATTTTAGCTACAGTATCTTATTATATGAATCTATATTCTGGAGTTGGTACAATTGATGATATCGACCACTTAGGAAATAGACGTTTAAGATTAATTGGTGAATTATTAAAGAACCAATTCCGTATCGGCTTTGCAAAGCTAAAGAAGAATATTGAGGATAGAATGTCTACTGTTGAAGTAGAAAAGGCTACTCCTCAGAACTTAATTAACATTAAGCCATTAACTTCTTCATTAAAGGAATTCTTTGGTTCTTCACAGCTATCCCAGTTCATGGATCAGATTAACCCTCTTGCTGAAATCACACAGAAGAGACGTATTTCTGCCTTAGGTACTGGTGGTATCGCAAGAGATAGAGCCGGTGTTGAGGTTCGTGACGTACACAATTCTCACTATGGTAGAATGTGCCCTATTGAAACACCAGAAGGTCCATCTATCGGTTTAATTACTTCCTTAGCTACATACGCTAAGGTTAATGAATACGGCTTTATTGAAACTCCATTCTTCGCTGTTGAAAGAGATAGTGAAGGTAGAAATGTAGTTTCTGCCGATAAAATTGTTTACTTATCTGCAGACGATGAGGAAGGCAAGATTATTGCTGCTGCCAATACTCGTCTAGATGAGAATGGATACATGATTGATGAGAAGATCATTGGTCGTCGTAATGGTGAGGCTGAAATGTTCAACTCAACAGATAAGATTGACTACATGGACGTTTCTCCACAGCAGATTGTATCCGTAGCTGCAGCCTGCGTTCCATTCCTAGAGCACGATGATGCTACTCGTGCACTAATGGGTGCAAACATGCAACGTCAGGCAGTACCTATTATTAATCCTGAATCTCCAATTGTTGGTACGGGTATGGAGTACCGTGCTGCAAAGGATTCTGGTTCTGCATTAATTTGTTTAAGAGATGGTATCGTTGAATACGTTGATGCAAAGAAGATTTTAGTAAAAGAAGACGATGGTCAGACTCGTAAATATGAATTATATCAATTCTTACGTTCTAACTCTGCAACTGCAATTATGCAGCGTCCAATCGTTAGCGTTGGTGAAAGAGTAGAAAAGGGCGATGTTATTGCTGATGGTCAATCCATGAAGAATGGTGAATTAGCCTTAGGTAGAAACGTTCGTATTGCCTTCATGACATGGGAAGGATATAACTTCGAGGATGCCGTTATCATGTCTGAAAAGATGGTATATGATGATTACTATACATCATTACATATCGATGAATTTGAAATTGAAGCTAGAGACACTAAGCTTGGTGCAGAGGAGTTCACTTATGAAATTCCTAATGTAAAGGAAGAATCTAAGAGAAACCTAGATGCAAATGGTATTATTATTCCTGGTTCTGAGGTTAAGGAAGGAGATATCTTAGTTGGTAAGACAACT
>JAFPIE010000213.1 GCA_017388605.1 Acholeplasmatales bacterium
CCTTCCCCATCATTTAAGTTAATCTCAATTGTGATTTCATCTTCAGATAATATTTCCTTCGCAAGCTCTTCAGAAAATGGAATACCACTTCCGTTTGTACATACAGGTATAATACCCTTAAAGCTTGAGAATTCCACATCAACCTTTAATACATCCACATCTGCCTTAGAATATCCTATAGCACATAATACTCTACCCCAGTTTGCATCACTACCAAACATAGCTGCCTTAAGTAGGCTTGAGCAGATTACGCTTTTCGCAACAATTTTTGCATCCTCAATAGTTTTTGCGTGTGTAACATGAGCAATAAGTAGCTTTGTTGCACCCTCACCATCCTTAGCCATAGCCTTAGCTAAATAGATAGTAATATATTTTAATGCATCCTTAAATTCAGCATAATAATAATTCTTTTCTGTAATCTTTTCATTATCTGCAAGGCCATTTGCCATAATAGATACCATATCATTTGTAGAAGTATCTCCATCTACAGATAGCATATTAAAGGAATCAGAAACAGCTTCCTTTAATGCTTCTTGTAAAAGATTTGCACTAATAGAAACATCGGTTGTAATAAAGCATAGCATAGTTGCCATATTTGGGTGAATCATACCAGAGCCCTTAGTCATAGCACCAATATGACAAACCTTATTACCTAAGTTGAATTCAACCGCAATTTCCTTTTTCTTTGTATCGGTTGTCATAATACCCTGTGCAGCTAAATCGGCATGCTCAGCTGTATTTCCTAAGCCCTTAACAATCTCAGGGATTCCTGTTTTAAATGGCTCAAGTGACATAGGAAGACCAATAACTCCTGTAGATGCAACAATGACATCCTCAGGGGCAATATTTAATTCCTTCGCTAGGATTTCGCAGGAGGCTGTAGCAATCTCAATACCATCTGCATTGCAGGTATTGGCATTACCACTATTACATAGCATTGCTTGTGCATAGCCATTATTTAAATTTGCTTTTGTAACATAAATTGGTGCACCCTTAACTAGATTTGTAGTATATACTGCAGCTGCAGTAGCCTTCTTTTCCGAATAAATTAAGGATAAATCAATCTTCGATTTATTTTGACGTATTCCTGCATGTATACCATTTGCAGTAAAGCCCTTTGGTGCAACAACACCACCAGTAATTATTTTCAAAATAAGACCTCCTATACATTAAGGCTTGTCTTAGGATCAAGCCCAAGCATTATATTCATACATTCCATCGCAGCTCCAGATGCACCCTTTCCTAGGTTATCTAGACATGCGGTAATGTTAATTCTTTCTTCATTTCCAGAAACATAGATTTCTATATAATCCTTACCACATAAATGATTTGCAGATAAGAATCCATCCTCTGTGCCCTTTTCATCAAATGGCATAACCCTAACAAAATCCTGATTTTGATAATAATTCTCTAATAAATCATGAACAATCTTAGGATTATATTCTCCATCTAATCCATCCACATAAAGTGGAACAGTTACAAGCATACCCTCTAAAAAATCACAAACATATGGATTAAATAAAGGCTTTTGCATTAAACCTGGGATTTCCTGCATTTCCTTTAAATGCTTATGATTTAATCCCATAGCATATAACCTTGGAGCATCAAGGGAAGATGGTCTATTCTTATCCTCATATAAGGCTATAGCTTTTTTACCAGCACCAGAATAGCCAGATATAGCATTTACAGCAAATGGATAATCATTTGGTGCAATTCCAAGCTTTACAAGTGGATATACTATAGACATAAAGCCTGAAGCATAGCAGCCTGGGACTGCAACTCTTTTTGATGTCTTAATTTTTTCCATAAAATCCTGTCCAAGCTCTGGGAATCCATAAGCCCAATCTGGATTTGTTCTATGTGCAGTAGATGCATCTATAATTCTTGTTTTATCATTTGTAACTAATTCTACTGCCTCTATTGCAGCAGCATCTGGTAAGCATAGGAATGTGATATCTGAATTATTGATATATTTCTTTCTTTCCTCTAAATCCTTTCTCTTATCCTCAGGAATTAGCATAAGCTCAATATCGCTTCTTTTTGCAAGCCTATCATATATTCTTAGGCCTGTAGTTCCTTCCTTACCATCGATAAATACCTTATATTTCATATTAGCTCCTTAAAGCCTTTATTTGTGCTTCTACAGATTCAATTGCAGAAGCTCCTTGGCTTGTTCTTTTGAACGTACATCTTTCAATATTAATTTCTGGATAAACATCCATATCAAATAAATTAGAATATTCCTTAAATACCTCTAAAGGAACATCCTCTAAAACTATATTCTTATCAATACAATAAGCAACTAAGGACCCAGAAATCTTATAAGCATCTCTAAATGCCATACCCTTTTTAACTAAATAATCTGCTAAATCCGTAGCATTAATAAAGCCCTTCTTAGCTGCATTTCTCATATTTTCTTTATTCACCTTAATGGTTTCAAGCATTGGCTTAAAAATCTTTAAGCATTGATTTAGGGTATCTAAGGAATCAAAGATAGCCTCCTTATCCTCCTGCATATCCTTATTATAGGCAAGTGGAATACCCTTAAGCATAGTAAGTAATGTAATTAAATCACCATAGACTCTACCGGTCTTACCTCTTACAAGCTCAGCGATGTCTGGGTTTTTCTTTTGTGGCATGATGGATGAGCCTGTAGAATAGGCATCATCAAGCTCAATGAATTTAAATTCCCAGCTACACCATAAAATGATTTCCTCACTAAATCTAGATAAATGCATCATAGCTATAGATGCTGCAGAAGCAAGCTCAACTGCAAAATCTCTATCGGATACACCATCTAGTGAATTTAATACAATTCCATCAAAGCCAAGATCGGCTGCAGTCATATTTCTATCAATTGGATAGGTTGTACCGGCTAAAGCACAAGACCCTAGGGGAGAATA
>JAFPIE010000214.1 GCA_017388605.1 Acholeplasmatales bacterium
GAAGAAATATTAAATATATTACAAAAAATGGAAGATACAGGTGGAGAACCTGATGTTATTGGTTTAACAGAAGATGGTAGAATTATTATTTGTGATTGCTCAAAAGAAACACCTATTAAAAGAAGAAGCTTATGTTATGATGAAAAAGCTTTAAAATCTAGGACAAAAAATCCACCTCTTGGTGATGCAATTAGTTTAGCTAAGGAAATAGGTATTAATATTTTAAATGAAGAATTATATTTTAGATTACAAAGTTTAGATGAATTTGATCTTAAAACTTCAAGTTGGATAGAAACACCTAGTTATATAAGAGAAAAAGGTGGAGCGTTATTTTGCGAAAAAAGATATGGTAAAATATTTGTTTTTCATAATAGTGCTGATTCTTATTATTCTGTAAGAGGATTTAGAGGATATTTATTGGTTTAAAACTTAAGCTTTCCTTTGAATAGTTTTTGAGAAAAACACATAAAAACCAACGAAAAATGAGGACATAAATTATGTATTTGAGAAAAGTAAAAATAGAAGATTACGATAATATATATTCGCTATGGATGACTTCTATATTTATCTTTTAATATTCGGTATTGGTGCTATAATAGAGATATATTTGGAGATAAGATTATTATGGAAAAGAAAGCTTTAACAAAGGAAAAAATACATAGAAATATAGCATTAACCACCGCGGTAATTGTAATTATTGAGGCTATTTTAATTACATTAATTATAGTTCGAGGTACATATTATTTATTATGGGCTCCTTTTGTTTTTATTATCGTTTATGGCTTTGCCTTATTTATGGATTTAGGCAAGCTTAAGGATTTAAAGGAAGAAGAGCTTAATAAAGAAAATGAGGAACAGAAGGTGGAATCTATTTCAGCTTCTAGCGAGGATATAGAAGAATAAAAATTTCGGCTAAAATGATTTAGCCGAATTTTATGTTTTTAGAGACTTACGGGCAAACGTTTACACCTAATTTTACACAACAAAGACTCCTCTCAATATTGTATTTTTTGGTATCAAATTGTATAATTTTAGAGGTTAGGGGATAACTAAATAAAAACAAGAAAGAAGGCGTGAGAAATGAGTGAATATGAAGGATGGGCTGGATTTAAAGGCTCTAAATGGAAAGAATCAATTGATGTTAGAGATTTTATTCAGACAAACTACACAGTCTACGAGGGAGACGAAAGCTTCTTAGCTGGTCCAACAGAGGCTACTAAGGTACTTTGGAAAAAGGTTTCCGACCTACAGAAGGAAGAGAGAGCTAAGGGCGGAGTATTAGATATGGAAACAGAAGTAGTTACTTCTTTAACTGCATATGGTGCAGGCTATATCGATAATAATACTAAGGATTTAGAAAAGGTTGTTGGTTTACAAACAGATAAGCCTTTAAAAAGAGCATTTATGCCATATGGTGGTATTAAGATGGCTGAGCAGGCATGTACTACTTATGGATATACACCATCTCCAAAGATTCATGAAATCTTTACTAAGTATCATAAAACTCATAACGATGGCGTTTTTGATGCTTATACTGAAGAAATGCTACATTGCCGTCACAACAAGATTTTAACTGGCTTACCAGATACTTATGGTAGAGGTAGAATTGTTGGTGATTATAGAAGAGTAGCATTATATGGTATTGACTTCTTAATTGAACAAAAAAAGATTGATTTAAAATATACAGGCTTACGTGGTATGGATTATGAAACCGTTCAGCTACGTGAGGAAATCGCAATGCAGATTCGTGCATTAAATGACATGAAGATTATGGCATCTGTTTACGGATTTGATATTTCAAATCCTGCAACAAGTGCAAAGGAAGCCTTCCAATGGTTATATTTTGGTTATCTTGCAGCTATTAAAA
>JAFPIE010000215.1 GCA_017388605.1 Acholeplasmatales bacterium
TCATTGCGGATGATAATACAACCCTAGAAGATATTGAAGAGTTTTTAAATCTTCCATATATTGAAATTGACCGTAGTATATTAGAAAGATATGATTTCTACAATGTATATAATATATTTAAAAAGAAAAGTGAGGAACAATAATGAAGGGAATTATTTTAGCTGGCGGTTCTGGAACTCGTCTATATCCGCTAACTACAGTTACATCGAAGCAACTATTACCTGTATATGATAAGCCGATGATTTATTATCCATTATCTATATTAATGCTTGCAGGTATTCGAGATATACTGATTATATCTACTCCAGAGGATACTCCACGAATGGAAGCCTTATTAGGAAATGGTAGTGATTTCGGCTTAAATCTTTCCTATAAGGTACAGCCATCCCCAGATGGTTTAGCTCAAGCATTTATTTTAGGTGAAGAGTTTATTGGGGATGATGCATGCTGTATGATTTTAGGCGATAATGTAATCTATGGAAATGGATTAAAGAAGAGCTTAAGTGATGCAGTTAAAAATGCAGAAAATGGTAAGGCAACCGTATTTGGTTATTATGTACCAGACCCTGAACGCTTTGGTGTTATCGAATTTGATGAAAATGAAAAGGTAATTTCTATCGAAGAAAAGCCTAAGAAGCCAAAGTCAAATTATGCAATTATTGGATTGTATTTCTATCCAAGTGGTGTTTCAAAGATGGCTAATAAGGTAGAACCATCGGAACGCGGTGAGCTTGAAATTACTACATTAAATAATATGTATCTTGATGAAGATAATTTAAATGTAATTACCTTTGGTAGAGGTTTAACTTGGTTAGATGCAGGAACTCATGAGTCTTTAGCTGAGGCAACAGCCTTTGTTAAGATGATTGAGGAGCATCAGGGATTAATGATTTCCTGTCCAGAGGAGATTGCATTTTATAATGGATGGATTTCTAAGGAAAAGCTTTTAGAAATTGGAAGGACAATGGCTAAAAATACATATGGGCAGCACTTAATTAATGTTGCGGAAGGTAAGGTTTTAAAATAATGAGTAAAACATTTGGTAATTTTACCTTCAATGAAACAAAAATTGAAGGTGTATATACAATTGATGTAAAAAAGTACGGTGATCATCGTGGCTATTTTATGGAAACCTATAAGGAAGCAGATTTTAAGGCTGCAGGCTTAGATTATAAATTTGTTCAAGATAATCAATCAAAATCTAAGGCTGGAGTTTTGAGAGGACTTCATTTTCAAAAAACTTATCCTCAAGCAAAGCTTGTTCGAGTTTTGGAGGGTGAGGTGTTTGATGTTGCAGTTGATTTAAGAGGTAACTCAAAAACCTATGGACAATGGGTAGGAGTTGTACTCTCAGCTGAAAAGGGGAATCAATTTATGATTCCAAGAGGATTTGCCCACGGCTTTGTGGTTTTATCTGAAACCGCAACCTTCGCATATAAGTGTGATGAATTGTATCATCCAGAGGATGAGGGTGGTATAATGTGGAATGACCCTGAAATTGGCATTATATGGCCATATGAAGGAGAAGTATTATTATCGGAAAAGGATAAGGTTCATCCTAGTTTAAAAGAAAGTAAGATTAAATTTTAAAGGAGATTAAAAAAGATGGCAATTCAAGTTTTAAAGCCAAAGTTTCATATTGATGAATGCTTAGAGGCAGTAAAGGAATGTTTAGAAAAGGGTTGGACAGGAATGGGCTTCAAGACTGTTCAGTTTGAGGAGGCATGGAAGGATTATACAAAGCATAAATTTGCTTATTATATTAATTCTAATACGGTTGGTTTACACCTTGCAGTTAAGATTTTAAAGATGGAAAATGGATGGAATGATGGAGATGAAATCATTTCAACTCCTATTACCTTTGTTTCAACAAATCATGCAATCTTATATGAGAATATGAAGGTAAACTTTGCTGATGTTGATGAGTATTTATGCTTAGATCCTAAGGATGTTGAAAAGAAGATTACTCCAAAGACAAAGGCAGTAATTTTTGTTGGGTATGGTGGACGTGTAGGTCAGCTTCCAAAGATTATTGAAATTTGCAAGAAGCACAATTTAAAGTTGATTTTAGATGCAGCTCATATGTCTGGTACTAGAGTTGATGGTGTATTCCCTGGAACTTGGGATGGAATTGATGTTACTGTATATTCCTACCAAGCAGTAAAAAATCTTCCTACTGGCGATAGTGGAATGATTTGCTTTAATGATGAAAAGAGCGACAAGCTTGCAAGACAGCTTGCTTGGTTAGGTATCAATAAGGATACTTACGCTAGAAGCAATAAGGGTACATATGCTTGGAAGTATGATGTAGATTATGTTGGATATAAGTACAATGGTAATGCAATAATGGCTGCAATCGGCTTAGTACAATTAAAATATCTTGATGAAGAAAATCAAAGAAGAAGAGATATTGTTAAGATGTATAATGAGGGCTTTAAGAACAATAAGAATATTAAAATCGTTCCTGCAAATTATCCTGATGAGTGCTCCTACCATTTATATGAGCTAATTGTTCCTGATAGAGAGGCTTTATTAGATTTCTTAGCTAAGAATGATATCAACTGTGGTGTACATTATAGAGATAACACCGAGTATTCAATGTATCTATATGCAAATGGAACATGCCCTTACGCTCATAAGGTTTCACAGCATTTAATAACTATGCCACTTCATATGTGGTTAACGGATGAAGATGTTGCTAAGATTATCGAGAAGGTTAATGAATTTTTAAAATAAAAAAATAATAAAAGAAATTAGGTGAATAATATGGCAAAATTCTTAGTTACCGGTGGAGCGGGCTTTATCGGTGGTAACTTCTTACATATTATGGTTAATAAATATCCAGAGGATGAATACGTATGTATTGATGCCTTAACCTATGCAGGTAATATGGAGACACTTGCTCCAATTATGGATAAACCAAATTTTAAATTTGTTCATGAAAATATTTGTAATAGAGATGCAGTCTTCAAATTATTTGAAGAGGAGAAGTTTGATTATGTAATCAACTTCGCTGCAGAGTCTCATGTAGATCGTTCTATTGAAAACCCTAGAATCTTCTTAGAGACAAATATTTTAGGCACCCAAACTCTAATGGATGCCTGCAGAAAATATGGAATCAAAAGATACCATCAGGTATCTACCGATGAGGTATATGGAGATTTACCATTAGATCGTCCTGATCTATTCTTCACTGAGGAAACTCCAATTCATACCTCAAGTCCATATAGTGCATCTAAGGCTTCTGCTGACTTATTAGTTTTAGCTTATCATAGAACCTTTAAGCTACCTGTAACTATTTCTAGATGTTCAAATAACTATGGTCCATATCATTTCCCTGAAAAGTTAATTCCATTAATGATTCAAAAAGCATTAAGGAATGAAAAGTTACCAGTATATGGTAAGGGTGAAAATGTAAGAGACTGGTTATATGTTGGAGATCACTGTACTGCTATTGATTTAATTGTAAGAAATGGTAGAGATGGTGAGGTCTATAACATTGGTGGACATAATGAAAGAACAAACCTAGAGGTAGTTAAAACAATTCTAAAAGAATTAAATAAGCCAGAAAGCTTAATTAACTATGTTACTGACCGTCCAGGTCATGACCTAAGATACGCAATGGACCCAACGAAGATTGTAACTGAGCTTGGTTGGAAGCCAGAGCATAACTTTGATACAGGTATCAAGGCTACAATTAAGTGGAATTTGGATAACCAAGAATGGTTATCCCACGTAGAATCTGGCGAATATATGAATTGGATAGAGAAGAATTATGGAAAACGAAAATAATATTTCTTTAGATGAAGCGGAAAAGGAAGCGATTGTTCGAAAAGAACAAAAGCAAGCATTTGACACGAATAGAGCAAAAAAGAATGTCATTGTTTCAATTCTATTTAAAGTATTATTATTGGCTGCATCCTTAGTTGCAAGAAGATTTTTGATTAATTATGCTGGCAATGAGGCAAACGGATTAAATTCCTTATATACAAGCATTATAGGCTTTTTAGGAATTGCTGAATTAGGTATTGGTACAGCTATTGTATATTGTATGTATGAACCAATTGCAAATAATGATTTGACAAAGGTTCGGCAATTATATACTTTATTTAAAAGAATATACCTAGTTATAGGCATTATTGTTTTAACATTAGGCTTAATTATTTCAATATTTTTACCGGGATTATCTAAAGGATATGAGGACTATCAAACCTTATATATTTCATATTATATTTCCTTGGCTGCTGTTGTAATTACATATTTTTATTCTGCAAAGATGTCTCTTATCAATGCATATAAGAATAATTATGTATCTACTTTAATAACTTCAATAGGTTTACTCATTCAATATGCTTTACAAATCCTTGTCGTTGTTTTAACCAAAAACTTTATTTGGTATTGTGTTTGTAAAATTGGAGCATCTTTAATTCAGCTTTTTATATTTAGTTTAGTAAATCGATATAAGGATATTACATCTAAAAATGAAAAAATTGAGGATGAATTAAAGAATGAAGTCGTTAAAAATGTAAAAGCAATGTTTTTACATAAGATTGGCGATGTCATCTTTGGCACAGTTGATAGTATTGTAATTTCTACAATTATTGGAGTTGTAGTTTTAGGATATTACTCAAATTATCAAACGATCCTACTTTCAA
>JAFPIE010000216.1 GCA_017388605.1 Acholeplasmatales bacterium
AACTGGAGAAAAGAGAGAAGGTATGTTCTTTGCTGCTCGTACATTTGCAATGAAGCTTGGTCAGTCTATCGCTATGCTAGTATTTACTTCACTTGCCGTAATTGGTGCATCCACTATTGAAGAAGAGGTTGATCCAAACCAGATTTCTGCAAAGTGGGAAGGTGTTACTATTGTTGCAGTTGTTGCAGTAATCTTCTGTGTACTAGGTGCAGTAATCTTATTATTCTACAATGAAAAGAAGGTTATGGCTACAATTAAGGATCATGAGCAAAAGGCTGCATTAGAAGGTGTATCCTTTGATGATGAAGCAGAAACCCCTGTAGAAGAGGCTACAGAAGAGGTAGCTCAAGAAGAAGCTTCAGATTCAGAAGAAGCTACAGAAGTAGAAGAAAAAGAAGAATAATTCTAATAAAGGGTAGGAATCGTATATGAAATTTGAAATTACTTATGTAACAAGCGGTAAGCCAGTTACTATTACACAAAACTATTCGAATCTAGAAGTTATATTCGATCAAAAGAATGTAAGAAATATAGTAACTCTAAAAGCAAATAAAAGATTAACTGTATTAAGCGCTAAGCTTTCCTTAGATTTCCAATTCAAGGAAAATGATGCATTATTCTGTAATGGATATCAATCCTGTACAGATACACAGGAATTTGGTATTCATGATAAATTAAATAATTTAAAGCAAATCCCAGGCTTTGGTGTAAAGATGTTTTCCTTTAAAAGCTATGGTGATATTGCATTCTATGAATATCAAAAAAATGTATTACATGGTTGGGATGTAGGATACATCCGTGGAGATGAAAACCTATTTATTGGTAATAATAACTATAAATGGGTTGGATTAATCATAGAATTCCATGTAGAAAAGAATAAGATTGTACTCGTTGATGATATTAATAATGTTGTATTAAAAGAGAATGAAGAGAAGGTATTCTTCGATTTCAATTTAGAAAAATTTGAGGATTTAAATCATTTAGAATATTTCAATCAATTTAAGCCAAGAACAACAAAGAAGATTGTTGGTTATTCCTCTTGGTATAATCACTTTGATAAAATCAACGAATCTATATTAATTGAGAATTTAAAGGCTGTAGATAAAAAATATTTCAATCTATTCCAAATTGATGATGGCTATGAATCTAAGGTTGGAGATTGGAAGGTCTGTGACCATTCCAAATTCCCTAACGGATTAAGAAGCGTTGTAGAAAAGATTCACGAAAAAGAACTAATGGCTGGTATTTGGGTTGCTCCATTTGTAGCACAGGAGGGCTCAAAGCTATTAGAGACACATCCGGATTGGTTTAAGAAGGATTCTGATGGAAAGATGATCAAATGTGGATCAAACTGGGGAGGATTCTATGCCCTAGATTTCTATAACGAGCATGTTAGAGAATATATTAAGGATTGCTTATTATTCTTTAAGGATTTAGGCTTTGATTATTTCAAGCTTGATTTCCTATATGCAGTATCCTTACCAGTATATGAAGGAAAGAATAGAAGTGAGGTTGCAACAGAAGCATATAGCTTCTTACGTGAGATATTAGGTGATTCCCTAATTTTAGGTAACAGCTGCGTTATGGCACCTGCCTTCGGTGTGTTTGATTTTGTTCGTGTAGGACCATCTGTAACAACAGAGTGGGATGATTCATGGCTAATGAGAAAAATGCACCGTGAAAGAAATTCTACAAAGCATACAATCTTAAATACAATTTCTCGTTCCATTTTCAATGGTAGAGTATTCTTAAATGATCCAGATGTATTCCTATTAAGAAGGGATATTGGATTAAGCTATGATCAAAAGAAGTCTCTAGCAACCATCAATGCATTATTTGGTTCTGTTTTAACGACTTCAGATGATATCACAACATATGATAGATTATATCCAAATTATGATAAAAAGGCTGCTGCAATTCTAGAAGAAACCCTAGATATTGCACAATCAGCAGAAAATGTTTCCTTTAGAAAGAAAGGAAGCTTAATTGAAATCTCTTATGATTTAAAGGATAGAACACATGTATTAAGCTATGATCCTGAAACAGGAATCAGTAAAGAGATTTAAAAACTAAAAGGGGTAAAATATATGAAATTAACATATTCTATAAAGGGAGTTCTCTTTCAAACCGATGTATCCAATGAGGTTGTTGAAATCAATGTAGCTACAAAGCAAAATAGAACTACAGTTGTATTAAAAGATAAAAAAGATATTAAAATTGAATCTGCAGAAATCCTAGAGCCATATACATACAATACAGAGGATTTAATCTTTGTTAATGGCTATCAATCTTGGACAGACACAAAGGAATTTACTGTAAAAGAGAATTTAAAAAATATTTACAAGATGCCAAAGTTCTTAGTAAATATGTTCGCTTTTGATAAATATGGTGATGCTCCTTTCAAAAAATACCGCAAGGGTGTATTACATGGATTTGATTATTCCTATATTCGTGGTAAAAAGCCATTATTTATTGGAACATACAATTCCAAAAATGCTTATTTAATTGTTAACCATGAAGTAAAGAATAACCAGATTGTTTTAGAAGCAGATTGTAAAATCTCTTTAAATCAGGATGAGGAATTTACCATCTTTGATTATGCAATGGTATATGGTGATTTAGATACAACACTTAAGGCATTCTTCCCTAAGAAGATGAATGAGAAGAATATCTTTGGATATACATCTTGGTATAACCATTACCAAAATATTACAGAATCTATTATTTTAGATAATCTTGCAAATATAGACCCTAGATTTGATTTATTCCAAATTGATGATGGCTACGAGCAATTTGTTGGAGACTGGCTAAAGGTAGATAAGGTTAAATTCCCTAATGGACTTGATGGAATTTGTAAGCAAATTCTTTCTAAGAACGTTACTGCAGGTATTTGGCTTGCACCATTTGTTGCAGAGGAAAAGAGTGATTTATTTAAGGATCATCCAAATTGGTTCTACAAGGATAAGGATGGTAATCCTGTAAAATGTGGATCCAACTGGAGTGGATTCTATGTATTAGATATTTATAATGAGGAAGCAAAGGCTTATATTGTTGAATGCTTAAATCATTATAAGGAAATGGGCTTTAGATTCTTTAAGCTAGATTTCTTATATTCTGTTGGAATGATTGAAAGAGAGGATAAGACTAGAGCTCAAATTACTGAGGATGCATATAACATTATTGTTGATACATTAAAGGATTGTCAGGTTTTAGGCTGTGGTGCAATCTTATCCAATTCTGCAGGTAAGTTTACTTATTTAAGAATTGGACCAGATGTATCCTTAATCTTCGATGATGTTTGGTTTATGAAATTCTTCCATAGAGAAAGAATTTCTACTAAGGTAACATTACAAAATACAATCTATAGATCTATTTTTGCAAGAAGCCTATTCTTAAATGATCCAGATGTATTCCTATTAAGAGATAATAATATTAGCCTATCTTTAGAACAAAGAGAGGCCCTAGCTACAATTAATGCATTATTTGGTAATGTATTAATGACATCAGATAATCCAGGAGATTACGATGATGCAAGAAAGGAAATATTAAATAGAATTCTACATATCAATCATGATGCAACAGATAGAAGATATAGTAGAAATGGAGATTTCATTAATATTTCTTATATGCTCGATGACGAAGAAATTCATAAGGTATATGATACAAAACGAGGTGTTTTCAATGACTGATAAGACAAGTGTAATTTTTGGCAATCCAATTGACAAAAAAACAATTAAAAAGGCTATCAAATCAAAAAATAAATTTGTAAAGAAATATGGTGATGATTCTAAGGTAGAATATAAGCTTGGATTTGAACCAATTCCTACATTAGATTATATGGGATGCCAAAACCTTGTATTTAAGGATAAGGTAGAGGATTTAGGCGAAAAGCCACTAATCGTTGGAAATATCCGTATGGGCTTTGGTCACTATAGAATTTCTATTGCGATGGCATCCTGTGCAAAAGCACTAGGCTTTACACCATATTGGTTAAATTTAGCAGGCTTTGATGCAACAGGATCTAAGATGATTCAAGAACAAAATGCCCTATATTCTATGGCATCTCGTCTATCTCAAAAATCTCATTTATTTAATCATTTCTTCTGGGAGCCATTAAATAGTGAGGGCTTCCGTCAAATTACATATAATGCAAAGGATCAAAAGAATTCTGAATTATTAGTTCCAATTATAAATAGCCTACCAAAGGATACTCCATTTATTGCAACACATGTATGGCCAAGCCAAGCTGCAATTCATGCTGGTATGACGCATGTTGTAAATGCAATCCCAGATAACTGGCCTATGGCACTACATTTATCTGAGGGTGCAATTCATACTGTACAAACTCCATTTGCTTATTTTGGTTATAAAATGATGAATGGATTTGCTAAAACTCCACTTAAGGGAATTCCTGAGGGCGAAATCCAAATGGTTGGAAGATATATTGATCATGAGCTATTAGTTAATCTTGAAGAGGACAATCAAAAGAGAATTGAAAGAGTAACTAAGGGTAAGCCTGTAAGAATCCTACTTACTGTAGGTGGAGCTGGTGCTGGCTTTGATATGTTCTTAGCAATGGTTAAGCATTTAATTCCTTATGTAAAGAAAGATAAGGTTGCATTATTCATTAATTTTGGTGACCACCAGGATGTATATGAAAAGATGCAAAAGAAGATTAGTGTAGAGGATAAGACTTATTTCAATAAATATAATGAATTCAAGGAATTTGTTAAAACCCTAAGAAATAATGATGCACATGGCGTATATGCTATATGCAATAATGATATTTTTGAAGCTGTTTATGCAACAAATTTATTAATGCCTGAATGTGATATTTTAGTAACTAAGCCTAGTGAGCTTGCTTATTACCCAATTCCAAAGGTATTCATGAGACATATTGGTGGACATGAGGTATATGGTGCAGTAAACTCAAGTGAGCTTGGTGATGGTACTTTCGAGTGCCCAACAGAAAAAACAGTAAATGCTATGCTTGATCGCTTACTTTCGGATAGCGAATTATTAGTTCATATGTGCAATCGTATTGACGAGTTAAAGAAAACCGGTTATTATGATGGTGCATATAAGTGCGTTAAGCTTGCAGCTGGTATAAAGGAATAAAAAAGAATTACCCGGTATAATGCCGGGTATATCCACATAAGGAAGGGTGAAAATATGATTAATTCTTATATTAATGGTTTAGTGAATTATGCAGTAGAAAAGGGTTTAATTGATGAATGCGATTCTATTTATGCAAGAAATAGAGTTCTAGCATTATTAAAGCTTGATGATTATAAGGAAGAGGATGCCTTAAAGGTAGAGCTATGTGAGCTATTAAAGGGCTTATGTGATTATGCAGTAGAAAAGGGCTTAATCAATGATTCTATTACAGAGCGTGATATCTTCGATACAGAGCTTATGGCTATATTCACAGATAGACCATCCACTTTAATAAAGAAATATAATGAGCTATATAAAAAGGATCCAATGCTTGCAACCGATTGGTATTATAATTTTTCTTGTAATACAAATTATATTAGAAGAGATAGAATTGCTAAGGATGTTAAATGGAAGACAGAAACAGAATATGGTACATTAGATATTACAATTAATCTATCAAAGCCTGAAAAGGACCCTAAGGCTATTGCTGCAATGAGAAATGCAAAGGTAAGCCAATACCCCGCATGTCAATTATGTAAGGAAAATGAAGGATATTTAGGTAGATTAAATCATCCAGCAAGAGGAAATCATAGAATTATTCCTCTATCTATGGAAGGAGAAGATTTCTTCTTACAGTATTCTCCATATGTATATTACAATGAGCATTGTATTGTATTTAACAAAATACATAAGCCAATGATTATTGATAAGCCAACATTAAGAAAGCTTTTATCCTTTGTAGATTACCTACCACATTATTTTGTAGGCTCTAATGCAGACTTACCTATTGTTGGTGGTTCTATTTTAGCTCATGAGCATTTCCAGGGTGGACATAACCACTTCGCAATGGAGGATGCAAAGCCAATCTATGAATTTACTGTAAAGGGATATCCAAATAGTAAGCTTGCGATTGTAAAGTGGCCACTATCTGTTATAATAGTTTATTCTAGTAATAAGGATGAGGCAGCCAATTTAGGTGAGCATATTCTAAATACATGGATTAACTATTCAGATGAAGAAGTATCTATTTATGCATATACAGATGGTGTAAGACATAATACAATTACTCCAATTGTTCGTAAGAAGAATGGCTTATATGAAATGGATTTAGTATTAAGAAATAATCTTACTACAGAGGAATATCCTTTAGGATTATTCCATCCACATCCAGAATACCATAATATAAAGAAGGAAAATATTGGATTAATTGAGGTTAT
>JAFPIE010000217.1 GCA_017388605.1 Acholeplasmatales bacterium
CCTTTTTACTAAATACAATGGACATTATAAATATAGTTAAAATGCCGGTAAAGCCTGTACCAAAGCACGCAATAACGCTAGAGCCAAAGGTATAAACGTTTCTACCGTTATCATTTTCCAAATTGTTTTCTAGTGTTGACCAATATGGATTTACAATAAATGCACAAATTGCTGTTAAAGCAATAGTTAATAACCAGAATATAATGGAATACACCTTTCTTGAGGATATTTCACTAAGTAAATATAATCCTGTACCAAAAATGGATATTACCATTGCAGCTAAATAGAGTCGGTTCACATAATTGGATATAGGATTATTATATAAAGGATCTATTGTATTTGCTACAGTAGCCCAAATATCTAAGCCTAATACAAGAATAACTACAAGAATCATACGAATGAAATGCTTTTCTCTTCTTATATTCATCTTCTTTTGAGATATATATAATACCAAAATAATAAAGGCAATAATAAGACCGCATATCTGTGTATAAATATTGTAGAAGGCTCCTTGTTCTAAAATCATTAAATTCATAAAAGCCCTCCCCACTTAAGAGTTATTTACTATAATCATTCTATCATAGAAATGAAAAGATACCTATTATCTTTTTCAAAAAAGCGCCTATGAAAATGTTTCACTACATAACATATTCCTCTTTTGTATCATTTATCCAGGAAACTAATGGCTCTAAAGCATCTAAATCTATTCTTTCAAGCCCATAGGTAACTATATATAGCATATCATTTTCATCATTGGATAATCGAACCCTTTTCGCTTTTAGCTCAAGGTCCTTCCTTATATTATTAAATACATTTCTTTCCATCATCGTAAGCTTATAATATCTAAGACCTCCTCTTAAATAAAAGAATTGATCTATTTTATTTTCAAGCTTTATGGTTGAAACCCTATCCTCACTATAAGGATAAAGCCCAACACCACAAACATAGGAAATAGTGAATTTCTTCCTTACTCTATCTAATTCCATAACCTTACCATTTTTTATCCAAGAAAAATAGATAATATTCGTTTTATCCTTAAGCTTTCTAGATTCACTTAGGGAATATATAGGAAGCTTACATTTTACGGCAAGGCTATAGGCATATTGTTTAGAAAAATCCGTATGAGTATTATATACAATTGCTTCAACCAAAGGATATCACCTCTTTAACAATTATACCAAAAAATATTGCTTTCAAATTGTTTTTCATACAAGAATCTAATATAATTTTAGATGGTGATGTTGTGTGTTAGAATACTATAGATTATATCTTCCGAAATCCAAAAGGGAAGTTAAAATTGAAGTTTCTGTTCCAAGAAATAGAGATAATGTAACCTTTGATACAATCTATTTCTTAGACGGTCAAAATGCATTCAAGGACTCTCATGCCTCCTTTGGCAGATCCATAAGAGCTGCAAAGGTATTAGGCCTTGCAGCAAAGGAAATGGGGAAAAGAATTCTTGGAGTTGCAATATATAATAGCGAATCTGATTTAGGTAGAATCAATGAATATTCTCCATTTAAAATTATAAATGTTGCATCGAATGAATGGAAAAAGCAGGATTTAAAGGTTTGTAAAAATTATTGTGATGATTTTATAAATACAATTATTCCATTTATTGAAAAGAAATATAAAACATATAATTCCTATTCACATAGAGCCATCTTTGGCTCTAGCCTTGCAGCAATTACTGCCATTTATATGTCCTTCTTATATCCAGATTCCTTCAAATATGTAGCTAGCTTCTCTACCCCAGTATTCTTATATCCAAAGGATTTCTATTCCTTCTTAGATAAGAATAAAAAGGAAGATAGAAAAATCTTCCTTTATGTAGGTAAAGAGGAGCAATCGGATGATATATATGATAAATTTGTATATTACAATAGTTCCTTAGAGCTATATAATTATTTTAAGAAGAATCAGATTCCTACAAGATTATGTATTGATCCTAAAGGAGTACATAATGAGGAAACCTGGGGAAATCATATTCAAGATTTTATAAATTATATGTATTTTGATGATATTATCTACACATTATAAGAAAAATCCGCTTCTACTGAAGCGGATATTTTGTTATTCATTTGCAAGCTTTACACCAGATAATGCTTCATCAATTGCCTGAGCAGCCTTTTTACCAGCACCCATAGCTAGAATTACTGTTGCAGCGCCTGTTACAGCATCTCCACCAGCCCAAACTAAATCATGAGTAGTCTTACCTGTTTCCTCATTTGCGATTAAGCAGCCATGGCTATTTGTTTCAAGACCTGGAGTAGTAGATGAAATTAATGGGTTAGGTGATGTACCTAAGGACATAATTACCATATCTACATCCATAACGAATTCAGAACCAGGAATAACCTGTGGTCTTCTTCTTCCAGATGCGTCTGGCTCACCAAGCTCCATACGAACACATTTCATACCAGTAACATTACCCTTTTCATCTGTAAGGATTTCTGTAGGGTTTGTTAATAATTCAAACTTAACGCCCTCTTCCTTAGCATGATGAACCTCTTCAACTCTTGCAGGAAGCTCTTCTTCACTTCTTCTATAAACAATAGAAGCATCAGCGCCAAGTCTTAGTGCAGTACGTACAGCATCCATAGCTACGTTACCACCACCAACAACAGCAACCTTCTTACCTACGGCAACTGGAGTATCATAGTCCGAATCAAATGCTCTCATTAGATTTACTCTTGTTAAGAATTCATTTGCGGATAAGCATTGATTTGCAGTCTCACCAGGAATACCCATGAACTTAGGTAAACCAGCACCAGAACCGATAAATACGGCATCAAATTTATATTCATCAAATAATTGATCAATAGTTAATGTCTTACCGATAATAACATCTGTAATAATTTCAACACCTAAGGCTTTAACATTCTCTACTTCGTGAGCAACAACTCTT
The DNA here is from genome assembly GCA_017388605.1 of Acholeplasmatales bacterium. Next base: position 2,909 of record JAFPIE010000217.1, read on the forward strand.
TCCTTAGGTAAACGGAATTCAGGAATACCATAAACTAATACACCACCAGCCTTATGTAGTGCTTCAAAAATAGTTACAGCATAGCCCTTCTTTGCAAGCTCACCTGCGGTAGTTAATCCTGCAGGACCTGCACCAATAACTGCAATCTTTTTGCCGTTTGGCTTGCCTGGCTCTGCAACCTTAAATCCATGCTCTTTTGCATAGTCTGCAGTAAATCTTTCAAGCTTACCAATAGAAACTGCATCACCCTTTTTACCAACAACGCATCTAGCCTCACACTGCTTTTCCTGTGGACATACACGACCACATACGGCAGGAAGTGCAGAGAATTTTGCAATTTCCTTTGCGGCTTCTTCAAATTCCTTATTCTTTAAATGAGCTATAAAGCCTGGAATATTAATATTAACAGGGCAGCCCTCAACACACTGTGGCTTTTTACAAGTCAAGCAACGTCCTGCCTCTAAAACAGCTTCTTCTTCGGTATAACCTAAGCAAACCTCTTCAAAATTATGAGCTCTTACCTTTGGGTCTTGCTCAGCAATAGGTACTCTAACTGGATTTAATGCCATATTATTTGTCCTCCTTGCACTGACCGCATCCACCATGATGTGTACGGCCTTCTTCAAAGGCAAGCTTAGCTCTGCCTTCTTCTGTCTTATAGATGGCTTGACGACGCATAGCCTGATCGAAATCAACTAGATGTCCATCAAATTCTGGTCCATCAACACAAGCAAATTTAACCTTGCCATCAACAACAACTCTACAAGCACCACACATACCTGTACCATCAACCATAATAGGGTTTAAGGATACAATAGTTGGAATATTATATTGCTTTGTAGCTAAACAAGCAAATTTCATCATAATCATAGGGCCAATAACTACAGCATGATTATATTCCTTACCTTGATTTTCAACTAAATCAGCTAAGCATTTAGTAACATTACCATTAAAGCCGTAAGAACCATCATCTGTACAAACATATAAATTTGTTGCAACCTTTCTCATCATGTCCTCCATGATGATTAAATCCTTATTTCTTGCACCAATGATGACATCACAATCAAAGCCATGTTCATGCATCCACTTAACCTGTGGATAAACTGGTGCTGTACCAACACCACCGGCAATGAAGATAACCTTCTTCTTTGCAACCTCTTCCTTTGGATCAGTAACTAAGTCTGATGGCTTACCTAAAGGTCCAACGAAGGAAGCAAGATATTCTCCTTCCTCAAATTGTGCAAGCTCTAATGTAGATGCACCTACAGGCTGGAATACAATAGTAACAGTTCCATCCTCTGGATTCGTATCTGCAACAGTTAATGGAATTCTTTCTCCATATTCTGTGTTTCTAACAATAATAAATTGTCCAGGAAGTGCGCTTTTAGCAACTAATGGAGCTAAAATATCCATCAAGTAAATTGTTGGATTTAATTTTACTTTTCTAACAATTTTATACATTTTATTTCCCCTTTCTTTTCATTCAAATTAAATTATACCATAATCGGAGATTATATGCACATAAAATTCCGTTTTTTTATATTTTTTCGAATAATTTATAAAAAATTTATTTTTTATAAGAATTATAGATTAGAGTTGCATCGCATAGGGCAATAGCAAGGCATGCCTCAAGCACAACCATAGCTCTTAATATAATTGCAGCATCATGTCTACCCTCTATTTCAAGCTTTTTAACCTTATCCTCTCTAAAATCAAAGGTATCCTGAGGCTTACCAATGGATGGAGTTGGCTTTACAAACACATTTACAACTATAGGATTACCATTAGAAATACCACCATTGATACCTCCATTGTTGTTCGTACTTGTCTTACCTTCTCTATCTATAATTCTATCATTAAATTCAGACCCCTTTAAGGAAGCACCAGAAAAACCTACACCAAATTCAATTCCCTTAACACCGCCTACAGAAAACATCAAATGAGAAATGGTAGACTCTAAAGAATCAAAATATGGCTCTCCAATTCCCACTCCAACTCCTGTTGCAGTCAATGTGACAATTCCACCAACAGAATCATGATTCTCTACAGCATCCTTTAAAATGCTTTGGAATTTTGATGGATCACTACATCCATTTAAATTCGATAATGTTGTATGAAAATCAACACCCTTAAGCATTTTTTTAGCAACGACACCTGCAGATACTAATCCTAAGGTTAATCTACCTGAAAAATGTCCTCCACCTCTATAATCATTAAATCCATTATATTTTAAGTGGGCCGTATAATCTGCATGAGATGGTCTAGGCTGATTAATCAAATTAGAATAATCCTTACTTTTTGTATTTGTATTTTCAAAGGAAAGTAAAATTGGTGCGCCTGTAGTATATCCATTAAATACACCAGAAACAATTTTAATTTCATCTGGCTCTATTCTTGGAGTAGTACCAAGACCACCGGACTTTCTTCTAGATAAATCTATAAGAAAATCCTCATTAGATAAAGGAATACCAGGCTTTACACCATCGAGTAAAATACCTACCCCTCCACCGTGAGATTCACCATAAATATTAATTTGAAACAATCTTCCAAAATGGTTCATAGGATTCCTCCTTATTTTTTATTCTTAATATAATCCTTTTGATATTCCTTTGAGGAATTTAACACTCCCTCAAAGAAGGTTAAATAATATTTTTCAAGCTGCTTATTGGATAAAAGCTCTAGATTTCTTTTCTTTATTTCATCCTCACGGCTAGAATCAAGCACATCTATATGATTTTCCATTTTATAATCTGCAATAGATGAAACGGCAGCCATTCTTTTTATGAAAAGATGAATCATTTCACTATCGATTTCATTAATTATTTCTCTTGCTTCATCTAATTTAGTCTTCATAAGAAACAATTCCTCCTAAGCTCTCAAAAACAGAAAAGAAATTAGGGAAGGATTTTGAAACGCATCCTGCGTTTAAAATCTTAATATCTCCCTTTGTTTTTAAAGATGCCATAGCAATTGCCATAGCTACTCTATGGTCATTATGACTATCTATAATAGCACCATGTAGCTCCTTAACACCATAAATCGTCATACCATCCTTATGCTCAATAATCTTAGCGCCCATCTTTTCCAATTCTATTCTCATAGCTGTGATTCGATCACATTCTTTAATTCTTAATCTTCCTGCATTAATAAAATTAGATTCTCCATCTGCAAGAGCAGCTAAAACCGTTAGTGCAGGACCTAAATCTGGGCTTTGGCTAAAGTCTATAGTAGCACCATGTAAAGTTTTGTTTTCTAAGGATAATAAATCATTTTCAAAGATAATATTTGAACCAAAATCCTCCATATCCAAAAGGATTTTCTTATCTCCTTGATGAGAATCCATATTCATACAGGAAAGCTTTATATCTGCACCAAGTGCATCCGCAACTAAGAAGAATGCGGATTGGGAGAAATCTCCTTCAATTGTATAATTATATGGCTTATAGGATTGATTCCCCTTTATGATAAATTCTTTATATTCCTTATTTTCTATTTCAATACCAAATTTCTTTAGCATATCTAAGGTTAAATCAATATATCCTTTAGATTCTAGATTTGTAGTAATAACTATTTTTGAATCTCCATCTAATAAAGGAAGTGCATATAATAAGCCAGTAATAAACTGACTTGAAATATCTCCTCTAACCTTAAATGTTCCACATTTTAATCCAGAATATACCTTTAATGGAAGATAATCCTCTCCCCTTGTATATTTAATACCTTGGGTATCAAAAATCTCTAAAAAGGTATCTAAAGGTCTTTTTACTAAATGATTCTCACCTCTAAATTCGATTCCCTCATCACATACTAAGGCAATAGGAATCATAAAACGAATCGTAGAGCCTGATTCATTCGCGTTAATCATAGATTTTACTCTTTTAACCTTAGAACCATGAATCACTAAATGATCACTATATTCTTTTATTTCCGCACCACAAGCTCTCATAGCATCTATAGTAGCTAATATATCCTTTGAATATAAAACATTCGATATAATGCTTTCACCTTCAGCTAATGCAGCTGCAATAATTGCTCTATGCGATAAGCTTTTTGATGGTGGAATTTGGATTGTACCAGAAAGCTTATTTGGCTTTATTGTTACATTCATTTTGTATCAACCCCTAATTCTTCTTCTTTAATTGGGTAAATTACACATTCCCCAAGCTTAGTTACAAAAATAAAATTAATTGTACCAGCTAGGTTCTTTTTATCGTAAATAACATCATGTAAATAATCCTTATAATTATATTCCACCTGTGGGAAGGAATATTTGTCTAAAATATGGCGGATTACATCATAGGCTTCCTTATCCGTTACACCTAAATCTAAACCCATTTGTAGTGCCATTTTCATACCAATACCAACAGCAACACCATGCTTATAGCCATATTTTAATTCTATCGCATGACCAAAGGTATGACCGAAATTAAGCTTCATACGCTCGCCCGTATCAAATTCATCCATTTCGACCATTTTCTTTTTTACAGATAAAGATTCTAAAATAATGTCCTCATTAATTTCTTGTGTATTCATAAGCATTGTAAGAAGCTTCTTATTTCCAATAGCTCCATGCTTAATTAATTCTCCCATTCCACTTATATACTCACTAGGATCTAAAGTATTTAGGGTTAATGGATCGATTAATACCATTTTAGGCTGCTTGAATGCACCTAAAATATTCTTTCTACCAAAAAAATCAATTCCTGTTTTTCCACCAATGGAGGAATCCATTTGGGAAAGTAAGGATGTAGGTACTCCAATATATGGAATGCCTCTATAAAGGCTTGATGCAACAAAGCCGCATAAATCGCCAATAACTCCTCCACCTAAAGCAAGCAATAAATGATTTCTTCTTATATCCTTTTTTAACAATTCCTCACATACATGTGCATATTCCGTTAAGCTCTTTGAAGATTCTCCATGAGGAATAACAACAGATTCAACTGTGTAGGAATCCTCCAGTGCCTTACTAACCTTTTTTAAATAATATTTTGCAACATTATCATCTGTGATAATAAATATCTTTTTATTTGTATATACCGTCTTAATATAATCTGCAATATGATCTAATAACCCATTTTCAATAATGATTTTATAAGAGGTGTGTGTAAGATTTATATTTAATTCCTTCACGATTATTTCTCCATCTCTTTCCTTATTTTTGTTGAAGAACGGAATAATTCACATAGTGCATCCTTATCTTCACGGTATAATGCCATTTTAAGTAAATCTAGCTCAAATTCAAAGGAAGCAATATGCTCTAGCAAATACTTTCTATTTTCCAAGAAAAGCTCACTCCATAAATTCTCATTGATCATTGCAATTCTTGTTAAATCCCTATAGGAATCTCCAATATAATATTTTGTATCGGAATCATGATCCGAATTTACTAAGGATACAGCGATAGCATGTGTAAGCTGGGAGGTAAAGCCAATCATTCGATTGTGCTTTTCAATATCCATTACAGATATTCTTTTAAATCCTAAATCTGTACCTAATTGCTTTAAAACATTAATGGTATCTTCGCTTACACCCTCTGTTGGAGTAATTAGATAATTCGCTCCACCAAATACACATTCTGTAGAATACTCAATACCAATCTTTTCTCTACCTGCCATAGGATGATGAGAGCAATACTCTGCAGGCTTAGATAATTGATATGCTTGATTTACAAAATCACTTTTCACTCCACAGATATCTGTAATAATTTGACCCTCGTGGAAATATTCCTTATATCGATTAATAAAATTTAAGATTGCCTTAGGGTAAATTGCTAAAACAATTAAATCAGAATCCCCTATAAACTCCTCTGGATAAACAGAGCCTTTGACAATAAATCTTTTTTCAAGCGCATAATCGATAGAATCCATATTGATATCAGAACCATATACTGTATATCCTTTATTGGATAATCGATATGCATATGCGCCACCCATTAAACCTAAACCTACAATTAAAACTTTCATAATCATCTTCCTATCTGTAGTATATCTATACTACACCATTATAAAAAATTCTATCATATTGTGCTACACTTTGCAAGGAAATGTACAAAAAGGAGCATAAAGAAAAAGCCTAAAATAGGCTTATTTCTCATATCTTACAATATATCCTACACAGCAAGAATACTTTCCATATTTAAGTGATAAATAAGGAGGCATCTCATAGATAGGTATTTTCATATCAGGGAAGCTTTTTTCAAGCTCCTTTAAAAGATTTTCTGTATATTTTGAAAAACGATTCGTATATAAAATGAAAGGAATAACCTTCTTTCCATCCATTTCAAGTAAGAATACATCTACATATGGGGCAATCGTTTTATTCTTTTCCTTTATTCTTACAATGGAGGATTCATTCTTTTTAAGAATATGAAGCACTACATTTTTATTGTCAAATTCAAATGGATCTAAAGAAGAATCGATAAGCTTTTCTATTTGGGGGATTCTATCCTCTCCAAAAGAGAATAAATACATCGTATTATTCGCATCTAAAAAGGATAGCATTTTTTCTATTTCTGGAATAGATTTATTAAGCTCAAAAAGCTTTTGTGCCTCATAAGCCATATAAACTACAGGAAAGCCTTCCGATTTGATTTGAAAATAAAAGGATTGTAAATTCTTATTCTCATGAATATATTTTTCGATTAAAGGCTTATAATAGGAGGTCTTTTGATTATTCAAAATAAAATAAAATCTTTCATATCCCTTTTGGACTAAATCATCTAATATTTCCTTTATTTTTTCAAAGGTAGCCCCCTTGATTTCAGGATTTGCTAAGGAATCATATTTCATTCTTAAATTGAATTGATGAAAATCCATATCTAATAAGGAATCATAGATTTCACAATCCGAAAAGCAAATCCTAGATGGTAAAAAGGCTACATTAGATGCCATAGGAATAACCTCTATTCCTGTATCTGAAGAAACAATTACCTTTGTTTTCAAAATATCACCACCAAATATAAGTATATCATATTCTTTAATTACAATTCTTCTCTTTTTGATTTTAAGAATTGTATTTCTTTTCCAAAGCCCTCTAAATCATTCGGAGTCTCTAAATAAAATGGTAAATCCTTTAGCTTAGGATGATTAATAATTTTTATGATGGTATCTAGTCCAATAGAACCATCACCAATCTTTTGGTGACGATCCTTCCTTGAATTGAATGGCATCATAGAATCATTTAGGTGAATGGCCTTAAGATATTTTAAGCCAATAACTCTATCAAAGGTATCGATTACACCATCTAAATCATTTACAATATCATATCCTGCAGAATAAATATGGCAAGTATCTATGGTTACACCAATATGCTCCTTATATAAAAGTCCATCAATAATGGTTTTAATTTCTTCAAAGGTTATACCAAGCTCACTACCCTTACCACTCATAGTTTCAAGTAAAATCGTAGTGTTCATATCCTTAAACATTATCTCGTTTAAGGTATCTATTATCATTTTTAAGCCTAAAGCTCTATCCTGCTTACCGCAAGAGCCTGGATGGAAATTATATAATCCATTCGGAAATTTCTCTAAAATCTCTAAATCCTCTTTAAAGCAAATAAGAGCAAATTCCCTAACATTTTCCTTTTCACTTGCAGGGTTTAGGGTATAAGGTGCATGACAAAGTAAGCCCTCCACCTGATTATCCTTAGCACAGGCGATAAAATGATCAAAATCCGTTTGGTTGAAGGCCTTTGCCTTACCTCCTTGAGGATTTCTTGAAAAATATTGATAAGTATTCCCGCCTATAGATAATATATTTTGTAAAGCCTTAAAATAGCCCTCTGCAATAGATAAATGACAACCAATACGAAACATATAAAACCATCCTTTTCATACATTATAACTAATTTTAAATGAATAGAAAAGAAAAAAGCCCATTTAAAATGGGCATAATTTCAAAATGAATTACTTAACGTCAACTAATTCAAGCTTCTTGCCAACGATAGTGATGATTGTATCATCAGCTTCAAGCTCTAAGCATGCCTTTGCCTTAGCAACTGCATCAGAAAGCTTACCAACAAGTGGCTGAATACCGAATAGAATAGAAGCTGTACGTGCATCATCTGCATTATCAAATGCGAAGAATACGTCAGCAGCAGGACGATACTGAGAAATAGCTAATGCTAATTCAATGTCACCCTCAACAGCGATTGCAGGTACTTCAAAGTTATTAGCAAGTGTAGCTGCAGCTAAGCCTAAAGCGTCAGCCTCATTCTGGTTTTCCTTCATTTCAACTACATTTCTAATCATTAATTCATAATCGATAGAATCTTCAGCTCTCTCATCAATCTTAGCCATGTAAGAAACTGCCTCAAATGGATAATCACCCTGAGCAGACTCACCAGAAAGCATTGTTGCAGATGTACCATCTAATACTGCATTGTGAACGTCAGAAACCTCTGCACGAGTAGGTCTTGGGTTCTGCTGCATAGAATCTAGCATCTGAGTAGCTGTAATAACGATCTTACCTGTAGACTGAGCTAAGAAGATCATCTGCTTCTGGATTTCTGGTAAATCCCAAGCATCAACGTCAACACCTAAGTCACCACGAGCAACCATTACACCATCAGAAAGCTTAACGATTTCCTCCATGTTAGAAACACCCTCTTGGTTCTCAATCTTAGAAATAACCTTAATATGAGTGTTGCCCTTAGCAGCTAAGATCTCACGAATCTGACGAATATCATCAGGACGACGTACGAATGATGCAAAGATGAAATCTAATCCCTGATCACAAGCAAATTCCATATCTGCCTTATCCTTAGGAGATACATAAGGCATATTTAATACTACGCCTGGAACATTACAGTTTCTCTTATTCTTAATCTTACGATCATTTTGAGCCTCACAAACAAGCTCATGAGTAGCCTCATCCTTTTCAATAACCTTTAATGTTAGGTTACCATCCTCAATTAAGATTCTTCCACCAACATGGATATCATCATATAAACCAGCATAAGAAATAGCAATCTTATCCTTGTTTCCTAAATAAGAATAATCCATAGTTACACGGATAATATCTCCCTTGTGTAACATAACTGGCTCATCATTTTGTAAATAACCAGTACGAATTTCAGGACCCTTAGTATCAAGAGCAATACCAGTGAACCAGCCATGCTCCTTGTTTAATTCCTTAACATTCTTAATACGGAAGCCCTGCTCCTCATAATCGCCATGAGAGAAATTCATTCTCATAACGTTCATTCCTGCAGTTCCGATTAATCTTTCAAGAGATTCCTTCTTCTCAGAAGCAGGTCCAATTGTACAAACAACCTTAGTCTTTTTCATTTCTTCTTCTCCTTATAACTATTTTAATTTTTGAACTAAATTGTGTAACTCCTCGCTCGGAATATTCTTCATACTCAAAGCTTCTTCAATAGGTGTATTGCGGAGTTCATTGTCAATTACACCTACGCAGACTCCTGATACCCCCTGTTTAAGAAGGTCAACCGCATATGCACCTAATCTAGCTGCAAGTAAACGGTCTTCAGGTGTAGGAGTTCCACCACGCTGAACATATCCTAAAACGGTAGCACGACATTCATACCCTGAATATTCCTCTACCTCTTTAGCTAACTGGTAAACGTCTGTCATATTTTCAGATATAACAACGATCGCATGACGACGGCCTGCAAGTCTATTTTCCTTTAAATCCTTTAAAAGCTTTTCCTTATCTAGACCAGTCTCATTTGTAAATATATATTCGGCACCTGTGCATAATCCAGAATATAATGCTAAATCACCACAGTGTCTACCCATAACCTCAATAATAGAGCATCTTTGATGAGAAGATGATGTATCCTTGAGCTTATCGATAGCATCGCAAGCAGTATTTAATGCAGTGGAAAAGCCAATAGTATAATCACTCGATGCAATATCATTATCAATTGTACCAGGAATACCAATGGTTTTGATTCCCATATGATGAAGGGCAAGCGCACCTGCATACGTACCATCTCCACCAATGCAGATTAATGCTTCAATGTCATTCTTTTGTAACTGCTTAACTGCAAGCTGTCTTACAGCCTCATACTTAAATTCAGGAAGTCTTGCAGTACCTAAAATTGTACCACCTCTATTTAGAATCTCAGAAACATCACTTCTTGTAAATTCCTTAAATCTTCCTTCAACAAGTCCACGGTATCCATCAGAAATACCAAACACCTTATCTCCGTTGGATAATGCTGCACGAACAACCGCACGAATCGCTGCGTTCATACCAGGAGAATCTCCTCCTGAGGTCAATACACCAATTCTCATATTTTCAGCTCCTTTTGAAAATATTTACTACCACATAGCATTATATCACATTTTTGTCAGCCTTCAAGATTTTTTCTATGGAAACCCATAATTATTAATTATGAAATGACTATTTTTTTCAAATTTTCATATTTTTATTTTTTGTTATATACTGCCTATAGTATATAGAAAAGAAAATTTATTCATGATATAATAATTTTAATAGATGAGAAAGGATTACGATTATGAAAAGATTAGTTACAAGAAGTGATTTTGATGGTTTAGTTTGTGCTATGATTTTAAAGGAATTAAACCTAATTGACGAAATTAAATTTGTTCACCCAAAGGATGTACAGGATGGAAAGATTGAATTATCAGAAAATGATATTACAACCAATTTACCATTTGACCCAAGAGTAGGCTTATCCTTTGATCACCACGAAAGTGAAATGGATAGAACAAAGGCCTTAAATACAACCGGAAAATTAATCATTGACCCTAATGCGAAATCCGCAGCTAGAGTTGTTTATGATTATTATGGTGGTGCAAAGGTATTAAAAAATGTTTCTGAAGAATTAATGGAGGCTGTAGATAAGGGCGATTCTGCAGACTTCACTAAGGATGAGGTATTACATCCTACAAGATGGTGCCTATTAAACTTTATTATGGATGCAAGAACAGGACTAGGTAGATTCCATAATTTTAGAATTTCTAATTATGATTTAATGATGGAATTAATTGATTATTGTCCACATCATACCATTGAAGAAATACTTCTTCTACCTGATGTTAAGGAAAGAGTTGATCTATATTTTGAGCAGGCTACACTATTTGAAGCACAGCTAAAGAGAATTGTTAAGGTATATGATAAGGTCTTATTGATCGATTTAAGAAACGAGGATGTTATCTATGCAGGTAACCGCTTCTTCGTTTATGCATTATACCCAGAATGTGAAATCTCCATTCATGTAGCATGGGGATTTAGAAAGCAAAACACAGCGGTTATGATTGGTAAGAGTATCATCAATCGTAATTCTAATTTTGATATTGGTATGCTATGTCTATCCTATGGTGGTGGAGGACATAAAAATGCAGGAACCTGCCAGCTTGAAAACGATAAGGTTGATAGTGAATTACCAAATATCATTAAAAAAATTAATGAAGCATAAAGAAAAACAGGAAGGATCGCCTTCCTGTTATTTTTTTACTTTACATTTGCAACACGTACTGTGTCTCTTGCAATCATAACCTCTTCATTTGTAGGAATAATCCATACCTGAATCTTAGAATCAGGTGTAGAAATAATTCTTTCATCAGAGAATGTATCATTAAGCTTTTCGTCAAGCTTAACACCTAAAGGAGCAAGTCTATCTACAATATTCTTACGTAAATGCTTTAGGTTTTCACCCATACCAGCAGTGAAGGCAATTACATCTACCTTACCACCTAAATATAGCCAGTAGGAAGCTACATAATCCGCAACTCTCTTAGCCTGAACATCGAAGGTTAATTTACATCTATGGTCACCATTATTCATACCCTCTGTAACATCTCTTGCATCATTAGATCTACCAGATAATCCTAAATAACCACTCTTCTTATTTAAGATAGTAACAACCTCATCTGCAGTTTTTCCTTCCTTATTACAAATATAAGAAACAACAGTTGGATCAATATTACCTGTACGAGTTCCCATAGGAATACCCTCAAGTGGTGTTAAGCCCATAGAGGTATCCTTACACTTACCACCCTCAACAGCACTAATAGATGCACCATTACCTAAGTGACAAACAATGACATTTGTATCCTCTAATGGCTTACCAATTAATTCAGCTGCTCTTTGAGATACATACTTATGAGATGTACCATGAGCACCATATTTACGAATACCATACTTTGTATACCATTCATATGGAATTGCATACATATATGCCTCTTCTGGCATAGTTTGATGGAATACAGTATCAAATACTACAACCTCAGGTACATTAGGTAATGCCTTATAGAAAGCCTTAATACCAACGATGTGAGCTGGGTTATGAAGTGGAGCTAAATCAGCAAGCTCTGCAATCTTCTTAACAACAACTCCATCAGGGCCATCAACAAGTGTAGAATCCTTGAAATATTCTCCACCCTGGACAATACGATGACCAACACCATTGATTTCATCTAAGCTCTTTAAAATCTGTTTATCAATTAATGCATCTAATACTAGCTGTACACCCTCTGCATGAGTAGGAATAACTGGATTTGTTTCTTCCTTCTTTCCGTTATACTTTAATGTTACAATACCATTTAAAGGCTTTCCTGCACCATCTACAGAACCAATCTTTTCTACTGTACCTGATGCGATAACCTTTTCCTCTGGCATCTCTAATAACTGAAACTTAATAGAGGATGAGCCAGCATTTACTGCCATAATTTTAGACATATTCTTTTCTCCTTACTTTCCTTTTTTATTATAATTATTTTTTAAAAACCATGCTTCAATATCTCTTAATGCATTATTAAAATCTTCTACATCATTAAAGCTTGGAAGCTTTACCATGAAGCATTTGGCATCCTTTAATTGCCTCTTCTGCAATACCAGAATCAGCTTTGGTCTTGCTTGATTAAACATACTATCCGGAAGCTCAATAATACCTAAAATGGACATAGATTCTAATAATTTCTTTTTGAATTCCTGATTGGAATCATAATCAAAGAAATCATTCTCTACTATGGCTATCATAGATCCATCTTCCTTAAGCTCATTTACAAAATGCAAGATAGCCTCATAAGGGAAATATTTACCATCTGTATATTCTGAATGGGGCATATCAAAGACAATAGAATCTATATTCGATAATTGAAGACTCATTGTATTTTGATAATATACCTCAACAGGATAATCCAATAAATCCGCAGTGAGTGCAGTAATTTTTGTCATCCATTCATTATCGTCTATCGCAAATAATTTTGTTTTTTTATCTAAATAATTTGCAATAGTGAATAATAAATTACCTGTACCACATAATGGATCTAAAATAGATAATTCCTTTTCCTTATGAATCTTTGTAATTAAATATGCAGCAAGAATACCTAAGGTGTCTGGAGTTGTATTTCCATTTGGAATGCGCATTTCCTTAAAGCCTCTTAAAACTATGGATTGCATAGCCTTACGGACATCCTCAGCAGAAAAATCTACATCTTTAATTTTTGCATAAATTTCTTCGAGCTCTTCTTCCTTATCTAAATCATCAATATCACATACGACCTCACCAGCCAATATATTTCTTACAGTCATCTCTAACAATTCGAAATATGGCTTATGAAATATTTCGTACAAGAAATTATTTGATTCATCTAAAACATCATAGAATAACTCAAGATTATCCATTTTAACTTCCTGCATAATTTTATCACCTTTAGCATTATACCAAATTCAAAAATCAATGTAAAGAAAAAGCCATCATACATATGATGACTTACTTACTTTCCTCTTCATTTTTCAAATGAATCTTAGGGAAATTCCATTTATATCTTGCTGCAAAGAATCTTATTGTAACCACAATTAAAACTGTAATTATAGAATTAAGCCAAATATTGTCAATAACCTTTGCCATAAAGACAAAGTATACAGAACCAATAATTGCTGCAACAGCATAAATATGCTTTCTAAAGATTGCAGGAATTCTCATAACTAAAAGATCTCTTAATAAAGAACCACCAACACAGGTTAATAGGGAATAAAAGATTAATTGTCCTTCATTCGTAACATTGCCAATGGTTTGCGCTCTTAATACACCTACGATAACGAATGCGCCAAGACCAACAGAATCAATAATTAAATAGGTTAAGCGATATGCCTTAGAATCCTCCCAGGATAAATCCTTAATAAACCACATGACAGCAAATACCAAGCATGCGACGGCAAAGGCAATGAGTGGATACCACCATTCATCAAATATGACAAATTTATGCTCCCCCATAATTAAATCTCTTAAAAAGCCTCCTCCTGTTGCCGTAATTACAGATAATACAATTACGCCAAAAAGGTCTAGCTTACTTTCAATTCCAGTTAAAGCACCAGAAATAGCATAAGCTACAGTACCTATAACTGCAATAATTAATAAAATGGTATTTAATAATTCCATATCTAAGGTTGAAATATCCATTTTCTTTCTCCTTTAATCACTAAAAAGGAAACATATAATTTCCATTTAAACATCCTTATATTATATTTTATATAAATATATAAGGACATTTATTTCATGCGCAAGCATATTATAAAACTAAGATGGTACAATTTCCACATAAATTTTATTCAATTTTTCGATTTTAATTTTAAATTTTTAGAATAAAATTCGAACTAATTTCCTATAGTTTTGACTAAAATTCTTTTGAAAATGCTTTTTATGCATAAAATTCAAAAAATAGTTGATTTAATAAATAATTGTGCTACAATACAAATAAATCCTAGTGGATGAGATTATAAAAGGAAGGTATGAATATATGTTTAGAACAGAATATGTAAAGAAAGTTTATGCTGACCTACAAAAGAACAACGCAAATGAGCCAGAGTTCCTACAGGCAGCACAGGAGATCTTAGAATCTCTAGAATTAATTGTAGAAAAAAGACCTGATATTGAAAAGAATCATATCCTAGAGCGCTTCTTAGAGCCTGAAAGATTCGTTCAATTCAGAGTTGCTTGGTTAGATGATAACAATGAAGTACAGGTTAACCGTGGTTACCGTGTACAATACAATAGTGCAATTGGACCTTACAAGGGTGGTTTAAGATTCCATCCATCTGTAAATGCTTCTATTATTAAATTCCTAGGTCTTGAGCAGATTTTAAAGAATTCCCTAACTACATTACCTATGGGTGGTGGTAAGGGTGGTTCTAACTTCGACCCTAAGGGCAAGAGCGATGCAGAAATCATGAGATTCTGCCAGGCATTTATGACTGAGCTATATCGTCACATTGGTCCTGATACAGATGTACCTGCTGGTGATATCGGTGTTGGTGGTAGAGAAGTTGGTTACCTATTTGGTCAATATAAGAGAATCCGTAATGAATTCACTGGTACATTAACTGGTAAGGGCTTAGCCTTCGGTGGTTCCTTAGCTCGTACTCAGGCAACAGGCTATGGTGTATGCTACTTCACTCAGGAGGCACTAAAGACTATGAAGGGTGAATCCTTCCAGGGTAAGACTGTTGCAGTATCTGGTGCAGGTAATGTTGCAATTTACGCTATCGAAAAGGCACAAAGCCTTGGTGCAAAGGTAATTACATGTTCTGATTCTAATGGTTGGATTTATGATCCAGAAGGAATTGATGTTCAATTACTTAAGGAAGTTAAAGAGGTTAAGCGTGCTCGTTTAACTGAATATGCTAAGGCTCGTAAGAGTGCTGAATACCATGAAAAGAAAAATGGTGAGCATGGTGTATGGAACTACAAGGTAGATATTGCTCTTCCTTGTGCTACACAGAATGAATTAAATTTAGATGATGCAAAGGCATTAGTTGCAAATGGAGTTGAAATTGTTTGTGAAGGTGCAAACATGCCTACTACTCTTGAGGCAGCTCATTACCTAATCGATAATGGAATTATCTATGGACCTGGTAAGGCAGCAAACGCTGGTGGTGTTGCTACTTCTGGTCTTGAAATGTGTCAAAACTCTCAAAGACTATCTTGGACTTTCGAAGAGGTTGACGCTAAACTTAAGGGCATTATGGAAGGTATCTTCCACAACGCATATAACACTGCAGTAAAGTATGGTGTTAGAGAAAACGACCTATTAACCGGTGCAAACATCGCTGGTTTCGAAAAGGTTTGTGACGCTATGCTTGCTGAAGGTGTATTCTAATATCCCCAAAAAAATTGCTGGAACCTAAAAATTCCAGCAATTTTTTTATTCTTTAAATAGTGGTGTAGATAAATACCTATCTCCATTATCTGGTAAAACAACAACGATTTTTTTACCCTTATTCTCTTTTCTTTTTGCAATCTCGATAGCTGCATAAAGTGCAGCACCTGAGGAAATACCTATAAAAATACCATCACTTTTAACCGCTAAGGAGCCAATTTCAAAGGCTTTATCATCTGGTACTGCAATAACCTCATCATAGATTTCTTGATTTAATGTCTTTGGAATGAAATTTGCTCCAATACCCTGAATTTTATGAGGTCCACAAACCCCCTTAGATAATAAAGGGGAGGCTTCAGGCTCTACAGCTACAACCTTTATATTTGGATTATTCTCCTTTAAGTATTCTCCTGTACCAGACAAGGTACCACCAGTACCTACGGTTGCAACATAAAAATCGATATCGCCATCCGTATCACGCCAAATCTCAGGACCTGTCGTTTCATAGTGTGCCTTAGGATTGGATGGATTAACAAATTGACCAGCGATTAAAGAATTAGGAATTTCCTTATTTAATTCCTCTGCCTTATCAATAGCCCCCTTCATACCAAGCTTACCATCAGTTAAAACGAGCTCTGCCCCATATGCCTTAATTAAATTTCTTCTTTCCTCTGACATAGTATCTGGCAATACAATAATTAATCTATAGCCTCTTGCAGCACATATTGCAGCAAGACCACTTCCTGTATTTCCACTTGTAGGCTCAATAATAGTTGAGCCTTCCTTTAATAAGCCTTGTTCCTCATAATCTAAAATAATCTGCTTAGCAACTCTATCCTTAGAGGATCCCGCAGGATTTAAGCCCTCAAGCTTTGCAAGAATTGTAGCTTCTAAATTGAATTTCTTTTCTAAATTGGTAAGCTCAATTAATGGAGTATTCCCAACAATTTCTAAAACGGATTTATATATTCTTCCCATAATCATTTCTCCTTTAATACTATTGTATTATACCATAAAAATGAAAAAATGGCTTTAAAAGCCATTTTATTCATAACCTTTTGTAGTTGATAATTCAGGTAATACTGTTTGGAAATGATCCGTACTTAAATCTACTGTTGGATCTATAGAGCCTGGAGTATGCGCCTCATCCATAGTAGCCTTATTTGCTAGGAAATATTTATAGATCGCTGGGTTTTGATCATCCCATGTTACATCAACGCCATACCATTTACCATCAATTTGCGTATAATTCCAGCCGTGACCGCCGCCATCGCCTGTTCCCACTACCATAATGGAGTTAACTCCAAGTAAATGAGATAAATACAAATATGTTTTAGCATAGCATTCACATACGCCACCTGTAGAATCATCATTATCGGCAACACCCATAATATTGTGTGCCCAATCCTCTCCTGATGGACGATTTAGTGAATCGTATTGGTAATCAATTTTACCTATGATGTAATCATGAATAAGCTTTGCCTTTTCAAGATCACTCATAGAAGGAATTAGCATATATATATCATATACCTCTTGCTCCATTTTGCGTATATTTTCCATACATTTATCTCTTGCATCCTTAGTGAAATAATCATCAGATAATGTAAGCATAGCCTTTGTTTTAAATGCATTAGAGGAAATAAACATATGAGAATCTAAGAAATAGAACTGTGGATTATTTGTAATGAAGGAATTCATTATTGCATAAGCTTCATTATTTGTAATTGCATCTTTATTATATTCATAGCTTGCAACGACAACATAATGTGATGAGCCTATAGTCATTACATAATCCTTACCAGAGGAGGCATCATAATCTGTTTCTGAATTATAGAAATCCATACAGGAATTATAGAAGGATTCATACATACTCAAATATACCGATCTATGGCTTTCATATACTGAATTTGTAGATAATTCTTGATAATCATGATTCTTTTTATAATCAACAACTAAGGTGTCCACATAGATATCATGACATCTTGAGCATTCATGCTTAACATGGGAATGTCCATAGCTTGTCTTTTCTATGGTTTCTTGGTAATCATGACCTAAGGCAGGTACAACCTCTGCGCCAGTGGTAGTTTCACCACAAACCTTACAAATCATACCAGATGCTACACCAGGAGATGTACAGGTTGGTTCTTCTGTTGTATTATAATCCCACTCGTGAGATGCTTTTACGACCTCCCGTGCCTTTAAGACCTTTCCACATCTTTTACAATGGGAGCCTTCTGTTAATCCATCAGTAGTACAGGTTTTTGATACTGCAGGATCAATTTCAATCAAGTGCCCTAGTGCTTCTGTCTTTTTTCCAGTATATTCTTCACCACAATCACATTTAAATAAGGTATAGCCTTCCTCTTCACAAGTAGGCTCTATAACCGTTTCTTTATATGAATGAACATGAAATAAATTCATTGTCGTTGTTGTAGGAACAACAAAGCCTAAAGAGCATGAGGCTAGTCCAACTATGGATGCCATCATAAGGATTGCTCCAATTATTCTTTTTTTCATACGTATCACGTCCTTTATTTAATTTTATATTAAAACTATAGTTTATACAAGAAAAAAAGGCTCTACGAGCCTAATGTAAAAACGGACTATTGAAATAGAAATAGAATTATATACCAAAATAATGGCTTAAAATAATCCATACAGCAAGAAGTATTAATATACTTCCGCCAATAATAGCTGTAATTTCAAATTTACCTTTTAACAATTTTTCTATTCTATTTCCTAAGAATAAACCAACAAGAGAAATAGAAAAGGTTATTACCATAATGATGGATACATGAAGCCAAATGGTATTTACATTCGATAAGCCTGAATGAAGTGCAACTCCAGTACCTAGTGCATCTATTGATGTTGCAACACCAAAATATAACACTTCCTTAATAGAGAACCTTTTAGGTTCCTTTTCCTCCTCAGGCTTATAGATATCCTTAATACCCTCAATAATCATTTTACCACCAATGATAAGCAATAGACCAAAGGCAACCCAGGATACAATATCTGACATAATCTTTCCTGCAGATGCACCACCATTTTCACCAACAATAGCTGCAATGCCTTGAACAAGCCAAAAGCCAATTAATGGCATTAATGCCTGCATAACTCCAAAAACTATAGCTATAAAGAATGATTTCTTTTTATTTATATCTGTATAGGTTAATCCATCTGTAATCGATACAGCAAAGGCATCCATAGATAGAGCAACTCCAAGTAATATAACCTCAAATATGATTTCAATTTGCATAATAAAATCCCCTTAAAAATAAAAAGACTATGCTAAGCATAAGTCTCGTTCATTAAGGCTGAACCTGGTTTCCCATAATGTAGGCCAGCCACTAAGTAAATAGCGAACTACTCCCTTACGAAGTAATGGTTTGTTATTTATTTTGAAGAATAAGTAAATAAATTAAAAATCCGCCAAATAGAATTAAAAAGCCAAACAATAGTATTGCAATAATTTTATTTGCATTCCACTTCTTAGCAGTCTTTTTTCTAAATTGCTTGAATAATGCTTCCATTTCCTCTTCGTTTTCCATGGTAGCAATAATCTTTTGATATTTTTCACAAAGAGTTTCCATCTCTTCGTATTCTGCCTGATAATAGTATTCCTTAGGAATCATATCCATATGCTTTTGAATTTGATTTTGATAATACCATCTTCGATATTCTAAATCCTTCATATTCTCTTTATGAATAGCTTCCTTAGCTTCTCTTTCCTTTTCCTTTATGGAAAGATAGTTTTCCATTTGCTGTCTTGCTTGCTCAGGAATCACAGTAGCTTCTTCTTCTAAAGAAGAATCTATTTCTTTTTCCGTATCCTTATCCATTTTTATTCCTCCTTTAAAAGAAGTTTTAATGCTTTATCTAATACCTCTTTATCTAATTCGCCCATTTTATGGAAATCCGTATTTTTCATATATTCCGTTTTATCCTCCTCCCTCAAAGAAGATATTTCCCTAAAATACTTATTAAAGCATTCAAGAGCGGAATAGGAATAATGAGGATTATGATCCTTATCCTTAAAAATAAGGAAGGATGCATTTTTTAGATTTTGCTTCATAAGCATATTAGTATTATACTTAAATTTTACCATCTTGTCATTCTCTGAATGCAAAATCACAATATTTCCCTTAAATTCCTTTAAGGTTTTTAAAGCATTGGCTTTGGCATATTTGCCACAGAGCTTTCTTTCTATAAGATCATAAAAGGGTAATGAAATCCATAAAGGCTTTGGTAATAGCCCCTTCATGCAGCTATTAACATTATAAAATGGTGCAATGGCAAGAATACCCTTAATATCCTTATGGTAATATGGAATATTTACAGTGGCAAATCCACCCCAGGAATGTCCTACAACATAAATATCCTTATTCTTTAATTCTTCATTTTCCTTTACATATTTCACAATATAATCTACACATCTCAAGGAATTCGATAGTCCTCTTATATTCTTACCACTAGACTCTAGTGTTCCCTCATAATTCATAGCTAAAACTAAATAGCCCTTGCTTGCAAAATATTCTATATCCTGAATATAAGAATCAACACCACTCCACATACCATGATTTAAAATGAAAATTTTTTTCTCATCATAATCGGGATAGAAATATAAGCCACCTCTTAAGATTTCATCTTCTAGCTTTATTTCTACGCTTTTAAATCCAAGATTAAATTCTTCTTTCGTATAATATCTAATTCTTGGATCATTTTGATAGCGATGTTGAAATAGCTTATTATGAATCTTTTTTGCGATAATGTATAAAGATATAACCAAAAGGATAAAAACGAAAATAACGCCTAAAATAATATATAACCAAAGCATAATTCACCTTCAAGAAAAGGCAGCATATTATGCTGCCATATTTTTTTTGTATATTTCTAATAATCCATCTAGGGTTAAATTGTCCTTTTGGTAAATCTTATGTCTACATAAAGGAACAATTAATCTAGATAATCCACCAGTTGCAATAACTGGAATTTCAGGATTATGGATTTCTTCTATGATTCTATCGATCATTCCATCCACCTGTGCTGCAGCGCCATAGACTACACCAGATTGAATACATGCAATCGTATTTGTGCCAATAGCCTTCTTTGGAGTAACAAGCTCAACATTAGGTAATAATGCTGCACTAGAAACTAAGGATTTTAGTGAAATCGATACACCAGGTGCGATACTACAGCCTAGGAAGGTTTGATTCTTAAAATAGATGTATTTTGTTGCCGTTCCTAAATCGACAATGATGACCTCATTATAGAAGGGTAAGGCACCGGCACAATCACAGATCATGTCAGCACCTACCGTCTTTGGATCATCGACCTTAAGTGAAACTCCAGTTTTAATACCAGGACCTATTATTTTAGCATCAATACCATAGTAGGATTGAAATACCTTCTTTAGGGCACTTGTTACAATAGGAACAACACTTGAAATCATTACATCCTCAATTTCATAGGAGTTTAGCATGGTTCTTATTAAAAGATAATATTCATCACTCGTTTTATCGGTAAAGGTTTTTAATCTAAATGTATTGCTTATGGTTTTTTTGTCTGAAAACCCAAACACGATATTTGAATTTCCTATATCTACTAATAATACCATATATACCTCCACATTAAGCTTCTACAATTTCTTCAGTATCCACTGCTTCATCAAGAGAATTCTCGCTAGAATACTTCTTTAAATAATCAACGAAGCCTAAATCATAATTTCTAGTTAAAGTCTTTGTTAATGTTGCAAGAGCAGGTGCAAATAGAATATTTACGGCAAGCTCTACTAAGAATACAATCCATACTGCAGCAGCTGTAGCAACAAAGGTTGGACCATATGCACTACCTGTCATAATATAGATTAATACTCCATATAATAATAGGAAAGTTCCTGTATTTACAATAGGAGCAATAATTGCGGCTGCATAGATTGCAACATAATAATTCTTCTTAAATAATAGCTTAAATGCTAAGCCAGATAAGAATCCAGCTAAGCCAGTCTTAGCTAAGCATAATACGATAGCCAAGATGGTCATATAC
>JAFPIE010000218.1 GCA_017388605.1 Acholeplasmatales bacterium
TCTTTTATCATAATCAATTTCATAACCATTAAATTCTTCCTTATTTGAATCCTTTTTATTATTCATTCCATAGGATCTATTTAATAAATTCTTAACTCTAAGCATTAATTCTCTTACAGAATATGGCTTGGCAACATAATCATCTGACCCAAGCTCAAGTCCCATAACCTTATCAATTTCTTGATCTCTTGCAGAGGTGAAAATAATAGGCATTGTAGGCTTTTGTGCACGAATATTCTTAATTAAATCATACCCAGATACAATTCCTGGTAGCATTATATCTAAAATCCACAATGAAAAATCCTCAGCTATATGTTGATTTGCATCCTCACCATTATGAAATACGGATACCTCATATCCTTCGCTTTTTAAATATTTTTCTACTAAGGAGGATAAATTCTTTTCATCCTCTACGAAAGCAATTTTAAACATAATTCCACCATCTTTCTATTCTTATATTTTAATTTATTTATTCCCTAAAAGCAATAAAGAACAACTCGGGAAAGTTGTTCTTTATTAAGATTGGGAGAGTTTTAGTTTGCTTATGAAAAAGTATATCTCAAAAGAGACAATTTGTCTTTCCTAAGACAACTATATTCTACCAATTAAATATTGTTAATTTATCATACAAAATTGGGATATTTCCAAAACTTTATGGGAAATTATCGAATTAGGATTCGTATAAATCCTCGTAATCATCCATGTATTCGTTATATTTTTCCTCGTCGATGGAATCATCCTCATCTGTTTCTTCCTCATCCTCATAGGATTCTTCATCCTCGAAGTATTCCTCTTCCTCAGATTCCTCATCTTCCTCAGATTCATCCTTCTCGTCTTCGTCCTCATCATCCTCATCAGACTCTTCATCCTCGTCTAGATCATCCTCATCCGTTTCATCCTCTTCATCTTCTTCGAATGAACCATCCTTAGGATTGAATGAAGCTCCATCCTTATCAAATTGATCTAAGGATTGGCGAGACTTTAAATCCCAATTGTCTTCGCCCATATATACAAATTTCGAACTAGTTGTGATGTCAACATATAGCTGAGTTGCAAGGGTATTATCTGGATCCTCTAGACCCTTTAATGCTAAAACCTCATTGATTAAGTCGTAAATATTTACAACTCCACCCTTTTCTTCCATAATCTTTAAAGCAACTTCTAATAATGACATCTGCGAAATATTTTCCATAATATTGCCTCCATAACAAAAATGCTATTATATTTTACCTAAAACACTTGCAATTTGCAAGTAATTTCTTACTTTGTAATCCATATTTTATGCGTACCTATTACATCGCCCAAAATGGATAATGTATACTCGATTTCAATACGTTTGTCTAAAACCATTAATTTCTTCGTTATTATACTAAAATCAAAAAAAAGACCAGTAGAGCTTTCGTAATGACCAAACGTTTCTATATTTTCCATTAAAGTCATTGTCATACTGGTATTTCCTTTACGCTCAAATATCAAGGAATCCTCATTTATAGTTAAATAAATCATCGTATTTTCTGTTGCTTTATCCTGAAATATTATTTGATTGTCTATTTTTTTATAATCTGCACGAAAAAATACCTTATTATTATCATTATCTAAGCTATAAAATACCAATTCCATTAATATTCCCTCCTACCCTCAAAGGCCTTTAAAATTGTCATTTCATCGGCATAGGATAAATCAGAACCAACCGGAAGACCATGAGCGATTCTTGTGATTTTAATATCATCATTTCTATATAGCTCATATAAGTATCTTGCGGTTGTTTCACCCTCAATGGTCGCATTTGTTGCTAAAATAAGCTCATCAATTTCTTTATTTTTAACCTTTTCTGTTAGGGATTCTATATTTAAATCATTAATACCAATTCCCTTTGAAAAGGAAATTGCACCATTTAATACATGATATATTCCCTTAAATTCATTGACGCGCTCAATAGTAATTAAATCCTTAATGGTTTCAACAACTAATACCTGTCTATGATTTCTTGTATTATCCTGACAAATACTACAAAGACTATCTTCTGTCATATTTCCACAGGATGGACAAATATGAATATCCTTCTTTATACTAAGTAAAGCATTAGAAAAATCTGTAATATCTACCTCATCCATATGAAAAAATGTATATAAGGCAAAGCGTTCTGCAGTTTTTTTACCTACAGAGGGAAGCTTAGAGAAGCATTCAATTAAATTTTCTAATGAGGATGGGTATTTATTCATTAAAATCCAAGTCCCATTCCACCGAAGCCACCAAGTAGCTTCTGAGATTCTGCTTCAATCTTCTTATTTGCATCATTTAATGCTAAAACAAGCATATCCTGTACCATTTCTAAATCGTCCTTAGCTGCCTCAGGATCAATTTCAATAGATACAACCTCGTGAGAGCCTTTTACATTTACAGTAACAACTCCACCACCTGCAGTACCTGTAAATACAGTTGACTCAAGCTTTTCCTGAGCCTCCATCATTTGCTTTTGCATTTTCTTTAATCTCATCATTTGCTGCTGATTCATTTTCTTATTCCTCCACTATTTTTAATTCATTATCATTAAAATATTCTAAAACCTGGTTCACTAAATTTGCCTCAGGAGCTACCGCCTTCGTCTTTGGTGTATTTCTTCTTACAACTCCTAAATTGAATTCCTCTAAAACAGGCTTTGGATTATCCTTACTATATTTACTCTTGTAATCTTGGATAATTCTTCTCCAAGCTTGCTGTGGTAAACATATGTAATCTTTAATATTTAAACCATATTCGTTCAAAATTTCAATAATTTTTACAAAATTTTCATGCTGCATTGCACGATTACAGAAGGAAGTGTCCTTTAATTCTACAATAAAGGAATCCTCACTTGCTGCCATAAGCTTACCATTTACAAGAATTTGAATTCCAACAATATCATATCTTGTAGATATTAATGGCCATACCTTTAATAAGGCTTCTCTCTTTTCCTTTGAAGCATTATTAATTATATTCTCAACCTCTTTAACTGTAACAGGTATTGCACCATCTAAATTTGTTGTATTTACAACATTTTGAGGTTGTACATTTTCTTGTTTTACCTCATTATTTGTTGTATTTGCAACAATATTTTGTACATTTGTATCATCATTAACAGTTTGATTTGTTGTATTTACAACATTTTGAGGTGTCTCTATCGTACTATTTTTATATGACATTAATTCCTCCTTAGAAGGAATTTTTTGGATATTTGAATAGCGATTTTCCTTTGGATTATTCCTTAAGCTTAATCCATTTTCACTCATCATTTGAATCGTTTGCTCTAATGATTCTAATCTTGATTTAAAGGATGCAATATCATTTTGCTCATTATCATTCATCTTTAATATAGCAAGCTCAATGAATGCACGCTTTTGTGTTGAAAATCTCATTTGATTTGTCGTGTCATTTAAAATATCTAACCACTGATAGATAACCGATTTAGGAACATTATTTGCTAAATTAATAAATTCCTTATTCTTAAACATTAGCTTTTCTTCTAAGACTGCATTATTCTTAAATAATAATAAATCTCTTAAGAATAGGATAATATCATTAATAATTCTTGGGACTTCCTTACCCTCCTTAATAATATTATCTAATAAAACAATTGCGTTTGTTTCATCCTTGCTAATGCAAGCATTCAATAATTCAATAATCTTTATATAAGATATATTTCCACTTACACTTAATACATCATCTAAAGTAATCTCTGGATTTTGAGAATAGGATATACATTGATCAAATAAGGATAATGCATCTCTCATACCACCTTCGGCACTTATTGCAATTTGGTGCATTGCTTCTTCCGTGATGGATACATTTTCCTCCTTAGCTACTATAGCTAATCTCTTTAATATATCATCAATCGAAATCGATTGGAAATCGAATCTTTGACATCTAGATAGAATTGTATTTGGTAATTTATAAGGCTCCGTTGTAGCTAAAATGAAAATTACATGTGCTGGTGGTTCCTCAAGTGTCTTTAAAAGTGCATTGAAGGCTGCCTCCGATAGCATATGAACCTCATCGATAATATATACCTTATATTTACCCTGAGATGGTAAAAATTTTACTGTGCTTCTTAAGGCTCTAATATCATCTGCACCATTGTTCGATGCAGCATCGATTTCAACTACATCAGAAATAGTACCCTTAGTAATTCCTTGGCAAATATCACATTCGCAGCAAGGCTCTATTGTAGGACCCTTTTCGCAGTTCATGGCTTTAGCCATAATCTTTGCTAAGGTCGTCTTACCTGTACCTCTTGGACCACAAAATAAATATGCATGTGCCACCTTATTTAATTTTATTGCATTTTGAAGTGTTTTAATAATATGCTCCTGTCCTACGACATCACTAAATTTCTGTGGTCTATAGGCTCTATATAATGCTACATATGCCATTTTTATTCCTCCTATCCAAGATAATAAACATGCTTAACTCCACTACCATCAAAATAATGATAATAGGATATATATGTATCTGGCGATACAATTAAATCAAAAATGGAAGTAGTAGAAGAATCTCTATTTAAATTTCTTCCAATGTATGAAAAACCACTAGATATTAAATCTGAGCAGTATTTTGTGTTTGTTGTATTAAAGAAAAATGAAGAATTATAAGGATCACCTAAATAAGACATAATGACAGAAGTAACCTTTTCGTATTCCTCCTCTGTCATATCGACTCTAAGTCCAATGACCGTATTGAAATATTTATTGTTCATCCAATCCTCTTTACTATAAATTCTAGCAGAATGGATTTCAAGTGTCTCCGTAGTTTCAATGGTTTCATCATCTTCGACATTTACACTATAATCACGATAATTACCAACGCAATATGCGGCATGTCCGCCCGCATAAAAGGTAATAATTTCATTTAAAAATGGTGCGATTGTCGTCTGTTCAGGACTTACAAGGATGTCCCCCTTCCCACCTGGATAGCAATCATGAGTCACTGTATTATAAACCATTGTTGGACTACCATCATATGAAATTTTATAATATTTGATTTTTTCCGTGGAAAGCTCCTCTTGATATACTCCCTTACTTATAAATTGATTTACTAAAATATCCTTTGAAATATGTTCTACAATAACACAGGTAGTAAATGTAAGAAATATAAAAAGAAGTATACTTCTTAATACAATCCAAGAAATTTTTAAAAATTTTCTCATAATAATATTTTATCATAAATATATGAAAATGAGAAAGAAAAAATTGTCAGTAAACTGACAATTTTAAAACTATACTATATTACTTTGTTTTTGGCTTAACAACAATAGCTCTATTTTCGCCTTCGCCCTCAGATTCAGTATATACATCTCTCCAATCGGAAAGCTTTTCATGAATGATTCTACGCTCATATGAATTCATAGGCTGAAGCTTAACAGCAACCTTAGTTTTTACAACCTCTTTTGCTGTCTTTGTAGCTAAAATCTCAAGCTGACGAGCTCTATTTGACTTATATCCACCAACATCTAAGGATGTAATAACATGATCCTTAGAATAAGTAGAAATCAAATTACGAAGTAAAATTTGTAATGCCTCTAAAGTCTTACCCTTTACTCCAATTAATAATGAATTCTCATAAGAATCAATCATATAATAAATTTGTTCTTCGCCATTAATGCTTCTTGCTTCGATTTGGTATCCAATTCCTAAAGCCTTTAAAATACCTTCTAGGTATTTTTTACCCTCAAGAGTTAGATTGACATCAATTAAAGCCTCGCAATTAACACCTTCAGCAGTCTCACCAAGAACATTAACGTAAATTTTATCACTAGCAATATGTAATTTCTGTACTGCAGTTTCCATTGCTAAATCAGCACTTGGAGCAGTAAAATCAAATTTTTTCTGCATACCTTTTCACCTAGTCAATAATATTATTTGCTTTTTGAGCCTTTTCCCACTTATAAGCATTAATCCAACGACCTACCTGAGACTGGAATATCTGATAAATACTACCGATTAACCAATAAATACCTAAAGAAGTATTTGATAATGCCATAAAACCAAACATAACATTCATAATGATCATCATGTATTGCATTTGCTTACCCTGATCATTTTTCTTAAGCTTGTCTTGTGGATGTGTCTTTTGATACTTCTGAGGACGCTGACCTAGCTTTTGAGAAAGGATAGTCATACCAACGAATAACACGGCAACAACGGCAGCAAATACCTTGTCATACCACATTGTTGCTTGGAAGAAGCTTGTGTTCATTTCGAATAAACCAAATACTTTAGTATTTGTTAATGCAAAAGCACCAGAATAAGTGTAGCTTACTGC
The DNA here is from genome assembly GCA_017388605.1 of Acholeplasmatales bacterium. The sequence continues at coordinate 6,298 of JAFPIE010000218.1, forward strand.
ATTATTAACTACAACAGTAGTTGTTGCATTAATTCTTTGAACAACCTCGTACATAGCCATAAATATTGGGAACTGAAGAATCATTGTACCCATACAACCAAGAGGGTTCATACCATGCTTCTTATACAGCTTCATCATTTCCTGCTGCATCATCTGCTGGCTTCTTTGATCCTTACGGTTTGCATATTTTGCTTGAATCTTTTGCATTTCAGGCTGCATTAGCTGCATCTTTAAGGATGAGCTATTTTGCTTAGAATAAATAGGCCAAGCTAATGTTCTTACAATTAATGTAGTAAATAAAATACCCCAGAAGTAAGAATTACCCATTCCTTTACCAATTGTTGAGCAAAGCCAAGCAACTGGCCATGATAGAATATTGATTGGCCATGCCCATAAGGCAAACCAAAATCCCTTTCCACCATCCCATAGGTCAATCCATTCCTGTCCATAGGAGGTATATGCCTTTGGATACCAAACATTAGAATCCCATCTACAGCCGGATAAACCTATAGCCAAAAATGCACAAAGAGCAATCAAAATTAATTTATGTCTATTCCTATAGAAAAAATTAACCATTTTTTTCTCCTTTTATTAATTTTTGTTTTCTAAATAGATATTCTAACTGCTTTCTTAGTTCAAGATAGGATAAATCCTTAATTGCAACTCTAGCAATGATAAAAACATCTGTAGAAGAATCCAAATCAATGTCCAGGTTATCTATAACTGCTGTTATAAGCCTTTTGATTCGGTTTCTTTCAACAGCATTACCTATTTTCTTTCCTACACTAATCGCATAACGGAAGTGGCCGGTTTCTGTATTTTCTTTTTTATATAAGGTTATATAAGGATTCGATTTATAATTCTTTTCCTTAATAATCTTTTCAATTTCTTCTGATTTTTTTACGCGATATTGTTTTTTCATAGAATATCTCCAAAATTAACAATAAAAAATACGACCA
>JAFPIE010000219.1 GCA_017388605.1 Acholeplasmatales bacterium
TACATGAGGATTCAGTGGAATGTAAGGAATATCTTATCAATTTCAAAGAGGATTTAAATCATTATTACGAAGCAGGTAAAATCGATTTTGAAAAATATACAAATGTCTTAAATGCTATAAACGATAAAATTAATCATATCAATCAAGTTTTACGTTAAGAAATTAAACTTGTGCTATAATGGGGCAAATGAGATATGACTCAATAATTGCACTTGAGGCACTAATATCACATAATCATTAAATAATGAATACAAATATATTATACGAGGAGAGTGATTATATGGAGGAAATAATTGGAGGTTTACTCGAGCTGGTACTAGATATAGTCGTCGCTGAAGAATATTGTGGTGAAGATTCTATTTTCGAGTTAGAGGGTAATAAGGATTATACCTGCCAGGAGCTTTTAGATGGCATTAAATATGGTACAGACATTTATAAGGTAAATTACGAAAAGGATGTCTACAAGGAATTAAAGGAAATGTATAGAAAGAAAAGCATTTCGAAATATGAATATGAAAAGCTTGTAGAGCATCAAAGAAGTATGGATCAATTTAAGGAAAAGCTTATGCATATTCAAAAGCTTTTACAAGAGGATTCAGCAGAATGTAAGGAGTATCTTATCAATTTCAAAGAGGATTTAAATAATTTTTACGAAGCAGGTAAAATCGACTTTGAAAAATATACAAATGTCTTAAATGCTGTAAATGATAAAATAGACCATATCAATCAAGTTTTACGATAAGAAAAGGACCATGAAAACATGGTCCATTTTTTTAATTGAACTCTTTTGCAATTTTTGATACTAAGCTATTATCTACTTGGCCTTGGTAATTTGCTTTAAAATGCTTCATTACCGATGGAATCTTCTTATCCTCTAAGGATGCAATAATTGCTCTGATTTCATCTTCAGATAATTGCTTTGGTAAATACTTATTTAAAAGCTCCATTTGAGCCTTTAACACCTCTACCTTTTCTGCTCTTTCAGCCTTTTCAAAGGCTAGCTTTTCTTCTTCTAGCTCTTTAATGGTCTTTTGAATAATTCTTAATGTCTCATTATCAGGAAGCTTACGATCAGGGTATCCCTTATCAATTGCCTCATTCTTACATTTACCAAAGACTAAGGATACAATTTCATGAGCTACCTTATCATGATTCTTCATAGTTTCAATGTTTGCTTTTTGTAAATCTTCAAATATCATATTATCATCTTCTTTCTTATGATATTTTAGCATTTTTATAATGCTTATTCAACACCCTTCAAGGCTTCTACCATATTGATATGCTTATTCTTCATAGATAAAATCAATACCTTTTTTAAATTCAAAAAAAATAGGATAACAACGATCCTATTTTGTAAGCTCAATTAAATTATCTATGATTCTATCTGCATCTACATCTAAATTCATCAAAGCATTTTTTAAGAATATACCTTTGATATTTGCATTTTTGGCGCATAATATATCTAATGGTCTATCCCCAATATAATATGCTTCCTCTTTATTTATATTATATTTTTGAAGTATGTAATAGATGGCTTCAGGATCTGGCTTTCTTTTAAAATGATTTTCATTCGTTATAACCTCCTTAAAGAATTTATCTATTCCTAAATTCTTTAATATGGTATGGGTAGATGCTCCTTTATGGGTATAAATAAAATTTGAGTGTCCCTGAAGATATAAGTATTCTAATGTTTCATAGGCATTATCCATTAATGTGACATTCATTTGTGTATTTATACGGTATTCCTGATATTTTCCTATAACCTTAGGTAAATCTATTTTATAAGTAATAGATATTTCATCTAAGAATTCATGAACACTTTTTTCTATTATAAATTTATAAACATCTTCTCTTTTCATTTCTAAATGAAAATATTTTAATACATCCATAATTGAATCTAAGATACCATCATAGGAATCAATTAATGTACCATCTAAATCCCAAATATAAACCATAATTACCACCAGATGAATTATAGCAAAAAGAGGGCATGAAAAAAAGGCTTGAACAAGCCTTTTTACTAATTATTTCTTGAGAATAATAAGATTATTCTAAGGATATAAATATAAATGTAGATTAATGAAATTTCAATTCCTAAAGCTACGCTCCATTCCGCACCCTTATTAATTCCAAGCTTTACTACGCTTTCAGCTTCCTCAAAATTAAATGCTAAGGTGATTACACCATAAAGTAAAAGTGCACCTTGAATTATGAAATATATATATGAAACTGAAGCACCATTAATCAAAACATAAAGGAAATCAAATCCAACCAGACCAATAGTTGCAAATAATAATCCTAATAAAATGGTATATACTACTCCTATATTTCTAAAGAATCCTAAGGAATATAATACAAGCATAATTGTAAATACAACAAGTGTTGCTGTAACAGCTAATGTACCAGCACTTGGGAAAAAGCTATTTACAATGGCTGTAATAACGCCTAGGAATAATCCTTCACATAGGGAATATATGAAGGAGCATACCATTGCAGCTCGATGAGATAATCTACCAACAAGGGCACATACAAATCCAACAATGACAGATACAGTTAATAAAGTGTAAAAGCCTGAAGGATTATTTTCTAATATGCTAGGTAAATAGAACATCGTTCCTACCGCAACAGCAATCGCAATGGCAAGAAGGAAAATTGTTTTAATCGCTATTCCCTTATAGGTTGCACGATTTTCTTGATCTAAATATGCTTCATTTGTTTTTACATAAGAATAATATCCTGAATCTCTCATTAGAATACCTCCTTTAATCCTTCTTTATTATATAAAAAAACAATAATAAAAAAAAGGCGTTTTATGTGATTAACATAAAATCACACAAACGCCATAATTTTATAATAAGGCAAATAAGCCCTCTTCCTTAATTGGATCCTCCTCTGGTAGGTCATCAAAATAATGCATTACATCAAATTCATCATATAGAGTTTGAGATAATCTTGTTCTTCTTAGAACATCCTTTTTGGATGTGAAGGCATTTTGATTTCTCTTTTCTACAATATCGATTGCAATGGCCTCACCTAAGGAATCTACCGCACTAAATGGGATTCTTAAATCCTTGCCCTCGGGCTCAAAGATGGA
>JAFPIE010000017.1 GCA_017388605.1 Acholeplasmatales bacterium
ATCCACTTTATTTAGTAAAGCTCCAATCTATAAGGTTAAAGAGGATGATAGTGTTGCAAAAAAGGATTTAGAAAATAGAAAGAATTTAGCCCTTGTTCATGCAGCCAATGCTTTAGCAATTGCAGATAACCATCTAGATGGCTATTTCAATATGCTTATGAGTGAGCTTGCCTTTTATGTTGGTAATCTAAATTTGGCTTATGAATTAAATTTAGTTCATATGCCATATTCTATTCCAAATGTATTAGAAATAAATTCCTATGATAGAGAATGGATAGAATTATATGATTTAGCCTTAGTTTCCAAAAAGAAAAGAGAGGTAACCTCAAATTCCAATATAGCCCAAGATATTCATCTACATATTATTACTGGTGCGAATAGTGGAGGTAAGACAACCTTCCTAAGAAGCTTCGGTCAGGCAACCTTGATGGGGCAAGCTGGAATGCTAGTTCCAGCTAAGGAATTTAAATTTCCAATAAGAAGTGGTATTTATACACACTTTAAAAAAGAAGAGGATAAGAAGATTAAAAGTGGTAAGCTAGATGAGGAGCTAAAGAGAATTAGTGAAATCATAGATCATATAGATAAATATTCTCTAATTCTATTTAATGAATCCTTCTCATCTACAAATGAGCGTGAGGGCTCTGAAATTAATAATCAAATTGTAGATGCATTAATTTCTCACTCCCATGAGGTTTTCTCTGTATCTCATTTGTATACCTTTGCGTCAAAATATTTTGAGGATAAGAAGGTTGAATTCTTAGTTGCAGAAAGAAAAGAGGATGGAACAAGATCCTATAGAATTTTAAAGGGAATGCCTGAAAAAACAGCATATGGATTAGATTTATATAATAAAGTATTTGGATAGTTTATTTTTTTGATATAAATTGAAAAAATTTGTATTACTTTTCGAAAGAATGTGTATAATGTATATGCATTCTTTTTGTTATGGTATAGAATAGAATTAGAAAGGGGTGTTAGTTTGCAAAGCCCAGAAGAGCAATATACGTATAGAACTTTGTTAAAAAGAACATGTCTTATAACAAACATAGTATATTTATGTATTCGTATTTTATATTTAATATTTTTCATTACAACAAAATCCTATGTATTAGTGTATTTTGATATCGCATCAATAGTTATGTATGTATTTACATTCCTACTAGTAAAGAAGAATAAATTCTATGTTTATTCCTTATTCTGTGGAAATGAATTCTTAGTCTTAATGTCACTTTCTACTATATATTTAGGCTTTGCCTCAGGATTCCAGCTAAATATTATTGGTATTTGTGTTGTAGCCTTCTTTGCAGCCTACTTTTCTAAAGGAAAGGGAATCAGAAATTCCTTAATTTGGAGTGTAATGAGTGTTGCCATATATTTGTTCTTACATTTTTATATGAGCTTCCATACTCCTATTTATCCTATGGAAGCCTGGTTTAACATAAGCTTTTATGCCTTCCATACGATAATTGTATTTGCGTTTATTGCAATTTATTTATTAGTATTCGTTAGATATACAAGAAGCCTTGAGGAAAGAATATTAAGTGAATCAAGAATTGATTTCTTAACAAAAACCCATAATCGATATGATTTATATAGCTACTTAGATTCTATTACAGAGAAGAAGGAATATTCTTTAGCTATATTTGATATCGATGATTTTAAAAAGATCAATGATGTATATGGTCATATTTGTGGAGATTATATCCTAAAGGAATTAGCATTTATTGCAAGTAATACTCTAGGAGATTCCTTTGTATCTAGATATGGAGGAGAGGAATTCATTATTATTGCAAAGGAAAATAATAATGAATTCTATGAAAAATTAGAGGATTTAAGAAAATATATAGCTTCTCATATTTTCCAATTTAATGATACAAAAATAAAAATAACCATCACCATTGGTGTTGGAATTTATGAAGAAAATATGAGTATTGAAGCTTGGATAGATAATGCAGATAGCAAATTATATCAAGGAAAAAATAGTGGTAAGAATAAAACAGTAATGTAAAAAGGCGGGGCTTTATTAAAGCTCCGCCTTTTCATCATCCTTAATTCTTTCCTTTGCAATCGCAAGCATTAGCTTAATACGATTTTCTTGGTTAACCTTTGTAGCACTAGGGTCATAATCAATAGCAACAATATTTGCATCTGGATGCAAGGATTTAATTTTTTTCATTACACCCTTACCACAAATGTGGTTAGGAAGACAGCCAAATGGCTGTGCACAAATGATATTTTCATAGCCAATTTCTTGTAGCTCCATCATTTCTGCAGTAAGTAGCCAGCCCTCACCCATCTTAGTGCCATGGTGAATGACACCCTCGCTCATTTCCTTTGTTTCTCTAAATAGCTTCATTGGAGTGAATTTTGTTTTCTCCATAGATTTAATCATAATCTTTTCTCTTCTTTGCATAAACCAAAGTAAGAATTTTGTGATTAAAGCCTTCTTTTTCCATCTGCCGTAGATTTCTGTATCATAAATATTATTCCAGAAGCAATATAGCATAAATCCATATAAACCAGGGACCATAGCCTCTGCATCCTGGCTTACTAAGAAGTCCTCTAGATGATTATTACCCAAGGCTGCATATTTGATGTAGATTTCACCTACAATGCCTACCTTTGGCTTTTTATGAGATAAATCTAAATCTAGTGCATCATAGGATTTTGCAATGGCATAGCAATTCTTTTTTTGTGCATTATAGCTTGTACCCTTGCCATTTGCGAATTGATTCGATAATTCCTTAACCCATTTTTCAGTTAATCTTTGGGTTGCACCCTTTTCCTTTTCATAGGTTCTACATTTATTATTTAAATACATAATTAAATCGCCATAGGTTAAGGCTGCAGCTAATTTGAAAATTAGCTTTGGTGTGTATTTAAATCCAGAATCCTTTTCTAGATTACTCATATTCAAGGAAACTACAGGAATATAGCCATAGCCTGCCTTAATTAAGGCTTTTCTTAATAAATGTAGATAATTCGATGCTCTACATCCACCACCCGTTTGTGTGATTAGGCATACAACCTTATCTAAATCATCTCTATGATTTAAATTATCAATAAATTGACCTATAACAAGTAGGGCAGGGTAGCAGGTGTCATTATGTACATATTTTAATCCCTCGCTAACAACCTCTGGTCCTTCATTTCTCATAATTTCAACCTTGTAGCCAGATTGAAGAAGAACCTGTTCAAACAAAGACATATGGATGGGAAGCATATTTGGAATTAAAATCGTATGGGTTTTTACCATAGATTCCTTGAATTTAGGATATTCAATTTCTTTTTCTTCCATAGATTCCATTATCTTTTCATCCTTTCTTGCTTCAAAGCCTCAAATAAGCTTCTAAGTCTAATTTTTACTGCACCTAAATTTGTGATTTCATCAATCTTGATTTGGGTATATATTTTACCCTTTGCCTCAAGGATTGCCTTACATTCATCCGTAGTAACTGCATCTACACCACAGCCGAAGGATACAAGCTGAACTAAATTCATATCATCCTCGTGTGTGCAATATTTTGCTGCAGAATATAATCTTGAATGGTAGGTCCATTGATTCAATACGCCAACCTTAAATTTCTTTGTTAAATGAGATATAGATTCCTCAGATACAACATAAGCACCCATTCCAGCTATAAGCTTATCAATACCATGATTTACCTGTGGGTCTTAGTGATATGGTCTTCCGGCTAAAACAATGATTTCAGCACCTATAGATCTTGCTTCCTTAATATATTCATCAGCAGTAGATCTTATTTTGGCTAAATAATCATTATAAGCTTTGTAGGCCTTATCTGTTGCGATAGAGATTTCCTTCTTCGTAATCCTTAGCTTCTTGAAATGCTTATCTAAAATCTCTTTCATTTTAACCTTAAA